>JAHDHI010000069.1 GCA_020631395.1 Bizionia sp. | reverse complement strand
GGAGTCTTTCAACGGGGTAGCAACAAAGTATCTACAAAATTATTTGAACTGGTTCCTAGTACTAGAAAAAATAAAGGACTCTACAAGTAAAATGGCTATAGTGGCTGCAATTGCATTTGCTTCTAACAATGTTTGGTACCAATATAAACAGCAACTGTTCAATATGCTTATTAGAACTTAGCCAACTTAGCCAAATAGATAAATACATTATTAACGTTAAAAAACAATCCCTATGAAACAACTATCATTAGTCATTGCATTCGTTTTAACTACCATGGCAACTGTTGCTCAAACCATCAACTACCAAGCCGTGGCAAGAGATACCAATGGAGACATCATAGCCAATGCGGCGATAGGTGTGCAATTTACCATCCACCAAACAACCGCCAACGGAACCGTTGTCTATATGGAAACCCACAATACTACGACAAGTACCTATGGATTATTCAATTTGCCATTGGGAGGAGGAGCGACAACAGGAACCTTCTCTTCCATAGATTGGAGTACCACTCATTTTCTTGAAGTATCGATAGATGCCACAGGTGGGACAAATTACACAAGCATCGGCAACTCGGAATTCAGAGCTGTCCCCTATGCTATCTATGCAGGAAACAGCCCAGCTATCAACCCAGGAACAGCAAGTAACATGTAACCTTACATTGTCATAAAGTACTACATAGCAGTCACAGGTGTATTTCCCTCATCCAAAAATGTATCCAGCGAAATACTCAATGATCCCAATGTGATCCCCCAAGACAAGGCATTCAGCACGCAACCTTTCATTAGTGAGATCATGCCCTTTGCCGGTTCCACAGTACCCAATGGATGGATGGAATGCAACGGCCAACTACTTCCAATAAACCAAAACCAAGCATTGTTCTCTTTAGTGGGAACTACCTATGGAGGAGATGGAGAAACTACATTTGCCTTACCGGATCTAAGAGGTAGAGCTCCCATTCATTATGGCAATGGCTCAGGATTGAGCAATCGAACTTGGGGTGAGAAATCTGGCTCTGAAACGGTGGATTGAATTAACTACTCCTGCTGTACTACATTACAGTTGAAATTATATGAATCTAAGTATGGAGGCTGTCTCGATGAGACAGTCTTTTTTATTACATTTGTGTTTTAACCATAAGACAAATTAACCTGAAAGGACTTTTTTCCTTCAAACCATTAACTTCTAATAAAGATAAATGCTTAACATCCTCAACCTCATTCGTTGGAAAAACCTATTGATGATTGCCATTGTGCAGATATTGATAAAGTATGCCTTATTCCCTGCTTTTGCGATAGACATCACACTAAATGGACTTGGGTTCTCATTGCTAATATTGGCTACGATCTGCATAGCTGCGGGCGGCTATGTCATAAATGACATCTATGATGTGGATACGGACGCAGTGAACAAACCCGACAAGGTCATCATAGGCAAAGCCATCTCGGAGAAAAATGCCAACGTACTCTATATGGTCTTTACTTGCATTGGTGTCTTTTTGGGGTTTTACCTATCCAATAGCATCGGTAGGCCTCCTTTCTTCATTTTGTTCATCATCATTTCGGCATTGCTTTACGTATATGCTTCCTATCTGAAACAAATTGCCGTAGTAGGAAACATAGTGGTCTCCATTTTGGTGGCCTTGAGTCTTTTGATAGTAGGCATTTTCGAATTGATCCCAGCAATCACGGAGCAAAATCAAAATGTGCAATCAACAATGTTCGAAGTCTTGGCCGATTTTGCCATTTTTGCATTCTTGATCAATTTCATAAGAGAAATTGTTAAAGACATTCAGGATGTGGATGGCGATTACAAAGCCGAAATGCAAACGTTGCCAATTGTATTTGGTAAAGAACGAACTGCTAAAATCACCTTTGGTTTGACCATAGTCATCATTCTTGTTCTAATTTATTACATCGCTACTTTTCTGTTTATGCACATGGAAGTCGTCATCTATTTTCTAGTTGCCGTCGTCGGTCCTTTAATCTACATCGCCATCAAGTTGTTTACTGCTGAAAAAAAACAACATTTCAAGCATATTAGCTTGATCTTGAAAGTAACGATGATCACAGGGATGCTTTCAATGGTTTTGTATAGATTCATATTTTAAAAATGTTAAACGAAAAGCTAAAAAATCACAATATCATCTTGGCTTCTGGTTCTCCAAGACGTCAACAATTCTTCAAGGATTTAGGATTGCATTTCGAAATACGCTTAATCCCCATAAAAGAGGAATACCCTCCTACTCTAAGGCATTTTGAAATCACGAACTATCTTTCCCAATTAAAGTCCATGCCCTATTTGGAAGAACTGAAAGACGATGACATATTGATTACCAGCGATACCATCGTTTGGCTTGATGACATCGCATTGGGAAAACCAAGAAGCGATCAAGAAGCTTTCAACATGCTATCCTCCATGAGTGGTAAAACGCACGAAGTCATCACATCGGTTTGCATGCGAACAAAAAACTACCAAAAAACAGTTAGCAATGTAACCAAGGTTACCTTCAAATCCTTTACAGAGGAAGAAATCTCGTATTACATAAAAAATTTCTCTCCCTATGACAAAGCTGGTGCCTATGGCATTCAAGAATGGATAGGTCTTATCGGGGTCACAAAGCTGGAAGGCTCTTACTTCAATGTTATGGGATTACCCACCCACCTCGTTTATGAAACGTTAAATGACATTGTGGAAATGCAATAGAATCGTAACTTTATGTATAAAATTCATTACTATGAGACGTATACATAAAATAGATACCGTTTTCTGGAGCATCATTGGAATATTGGTACTCATGACCTCTTGCAAAAACGAAAAGACGACTCCAGATTCGGGATATGCAAAAGTCGAACTATCAAACATTGCAACTTCCCAAGAAACACCTTCCAAAAAAACGGAGAGTTTCAACGAGTATTGGTATGCCGGAAAAGCGGAAATAACCTCTTACCAGCTGGAACAAATCCGTTATGGCGAAGCTAGACAAGGACATGCTGTATTGGTGTATGTTACCGAGCCTTTCCTTGAGAACAAGCAAGTAAAAGCCGATTACGACAATGAAACCAACATTTCCGTTCTAAAACTGAACAGCATGAAAAAATTCAACACAGGCATTTATCCCTATTCCATCATGCAAAGTACCTTCTATCCCATTGCAAACAATCAACACGCCATAAAGGTAAGTTGCTCCGTACAAGAATGGTGTGGCCATGTCTATACGCAAATAAACAATCGCGATCGGTTTGACGTTACTTCCCATTCCTATTTTGAAAGTGAAGGAGACCAGAATTCAAGTTTGGAAAAAACATACTTGGAAAATGAAATATGGACACAATTGCGAATAGATCCCAATACTTTGCCAGTCGATTCCCTTGACATCGTACCTTCTTTGGAATTCATACGACTAAAACACAAGGAACTCAAAGCATACAAAGCCACAGCAACCTTAAAAAAAGGCAATTACACCATTTCGTTCCCTGATTTGAAACGCACGTTGAGCATAAATTTCTCACCTGAATTCCCATATGCCATCGAGAGCTGGGAAGAAACCACAAATGGTTTGACAACCAAGGCTACGAAACTAAAAGCCATAAAGTCCGACTATTGGAACAAAAATGAAAACAAAGATGAATTTTTACGTAAAACACTTCAATTGAAATAAGTTTCTCCCGTATCTTTGCAGCCTAAAACCTGTGATATGGAGTTGTTTTTAGAACATTACAAAAGTGAACTGACAAATACGCTCATAGTCTCTGTCATTTTATTAATCATTCGCTTCCTATCAAAGACCCTAGTCAGGAAAATCGGACGAAAGAATGGTGTAAACGAACCAAGGATTAGATTGATCGGTAGATACGTCACCGTAACCCTATTCATTCTCTTCACGTTGATAGAGGCGTACATTCTAGGAGCAGAACTAAAGGATTTGACAGTTATCTTTTCCTCTTTATTTGCAGTCATCGGCATTGCCTTGTTTGCAATTTGGTCCATTCTAAGCAATGTAACCACTGGCATCATCATGTTCTTTTCATTTCCCTACAAAGTCGGAGACAAGATAAAGATTCATGACAAGGACTATCCCATAGAGGCCATCATTGAGGATATTCGCGCGTTTCAATTGCATTTGCGCCTGGACAATGGCAACTTGGTGACCTATCCAAACAACTTGATATTACAAAAGGCAGTGACTCTGGTCGAGAAAGATGCCATTGAAGATTATGAGGAAACATTCTAAGTCAAAAACTGAATTTGTCAAGGTTTGTTTTCAATACGTTAAAGAAAAACTAAAACAAGAAGTAATGCTCGTTTTCTTTTTTATATTTGATATTTATCTAACTATCAAAATATAATGCAAAAACACATTGTTTTCTTCATTGTCTCCCTCTTAGGATTAAGTTCCATAATCGCACAACAACCTAAAAAACCAAATGCTTCAGAAATTTACGAATCCATTCAGAAACTAAACTTCCTAGGTTCCGTATTGTATGTGGCTGCCCATCCAGACGATGAAAACACACGCTTGATTTCCTATATGGCAAATCATGTAAAAGCACGTACAGCCTATTTGTCGCTTACTCGTGGTGATGGAGGACAAAACCTCGTTGGTCCGGAGATTAGAGAACTCTTGGGTGTCATTCGCACACAGGAATTGTTGGCTGCAAGACGTATAGATGGTGGAGAGCAACGTTTTACAAGAGCCAATGACTTTGGATATTCCAAGCATCCAGATGAAACCCTTGCCATTTGGAATAAGAAAGAAGTGTTGAGCGATGTCGTCATGGCCATCCGCCAGTTCAAACCCGATGTAATCATCAATCGCTTTGACCATAGAAGCCCAGGATCCACCCATGGTCACCATACCAGTTCGGCCATGTTGAGTGTCGAAGCCTTTGATCTCGTCAATGATGAAACTGCATTTGCAAATCAACTTGCTCAAACAGATCTATGGCAACCAAAACGTTTGTTTTTCAATACTTCTTGGTGGTTTTATGGAAGTAGAGAGAAATTTGAAAAGGCCGACAAGTCCAGGTTGTTGAACTTTGACGTCGGCACCTACTTTTCCTCTAGTGGATTGAGCAATAACGAAATAGCTTCACTGAGTCGCAGCCAACACAAATCACAAGGTTTCGGCAGTACTGGAACAAGAGGTGAGCAAATCGAATACATTGAACTTATAAAAGGAGACTTGCCAAAAGACAAATCCAACATATTTGATGGCATTGACACTTCTTGGAATCGCATAAAGGGCGGAAAGGCAATTGGTTCCATTTTGGAAGGTGTACAAGCTGATTTCGATTTTAGAAATCCTTCAGCCTGCATTCCAGAGTTGTTGAAAGCCTATGCACTCATTCAGAATTTAAGCGACACACATTGGAAAACGATCAAATCCGAAGAAATAAAAGGCATAATAGCTTCTTGTGCCGGTTTATATCTGGAAGCAGTTGCAGATACCAATCACTCTACGGTGAAAGACCAAATCAGATTGAAGATAGAAGCCATCAACAGAAGTGATTTTAAAATGTCGTTGGCTTCCATGACTTCAGCAGACAACATCGTGATCGACAAAGGCATCTTGTTAGATAGAAACATCAAGATAAATCTAGAAGAATCTTTTACGCCTTTAGACAAGGATGTCGTTACGACTCCTTACTGGCTAATAGAAAAAGGGACTTTGGGAATGTACTCTGTAGAGAATTCAAAACTAATTGGAGAACCAGAAACCCCAAGTGCATTCAATGTTACCTTTAACATAGACTTTGGAACAATCACCATTCCGTATACAAAGGCCATCGTTTACAAAACCAATGATCCCGTAAAAGGAGAAGTATACAAACCATTTGAAATCATCCCGGAAGCTTCAGCCAAAATTGCAGAGAAAGTAATCATTTTTGAAAATGACAAACAAAAGGAAATTCCGGTAACCATAAAAGCTGGGCGTGACAATTTGGAAGGATTCTTGGAAATCTCGCATCCTAAGGATTGGAACATCTACCCTAAACGACAAAAGGTGTCCATAACCAACAAAGGACAAGAACAAGTCCTTGTTTTTACTGTGATACCTCCAAAAAACCAAAGTGAAGGGTTTATCTCTCCCAAGGTTACGATAGGTAACAATACATATGACAATGAATTGATAGAAATCGATTACGACCATATTCCCTTTCAAACCGTTTTATTGCCTAGCGAAAGCAAAATCGTTCGTTTGAACATACAAAAACGAGGAGAAAACATAGGTTACATAGAAGGAGCCGGAGATGTCGTCCCTGAAAGCCTAGAACAAATTGGATACAATGTGGTAACCATAAACCCCGAAGACATAACACCAGAGAACCTAAGTCGTTTTGATGCCATCGTAATTGGTATTCGTGCATACAATACGGTAGAATCTTTAAATTTCAAACAACAAGCCCTATTCGATTATGTGGCAGAAGGCGGCAATATGATCGTGCAGTACAATACACGACATAGATTGAAAGTAGACAAATTGGCTCCTTATGAATTAAAATTGTCCAGAGATAGAGTTACCGATGAGTTTGCAGAAGTTTCCTTCCTTAGCCCGAATCACGAATTGTTGAATGCTCCAAACAAAATAACAAAAGAGGATTTTGCAGGATGGACGCAAGAACGTGGATTATATTTTCCTAGCGAATGGGGTAGCGAGTTCACCCCCATCCTATCCATGCATGACAAAGGAGAAACACCCAAAACGGGAAGCCTGTTGGTTGCCAAACACGGCAAAGGACATTACATCTATACGGGTTTGAGTTTTTTCAGGGAATTTCCAGCTGGTGTCGCTGGTGCATATAGATTGTTTGCCAATATGCTATCCATTGGAAAGGACAACATAAATACAACTCAGGAAATAAAGAATTAAACATAAACAAAAGGATTTTATAAAGTACCCGTTGCCGATAGGTAGCATTGAAAACCATACAAATCTAACATATACTCACAGTCACACATGGAACAACCCAAATACAAATGGAAAAAGCTTTATACGCTTGTATTACTTGCCAATACTGTATATTTCATCATTTTCCATTTAATCATGCAATCTTTTTAAGTTATGGAAACATTAGATTGGATTATCTTGATAAGCACGCTTTTGATCATCGTTGGCTATGGTACTTGGCAAACACGTGGTAGCAAAAATGTAAAAGACTACATAAGAGGCGGCAATACTTCAAAATGGTGGACGATAGGCTTGTCTGTTATGGCTACACAAGCTAGTGCCATTACATTTTTGTCTACTCCTGGTCAGGCTTTTCATTCGGGAATGGGTTTTGTGCAGTTCTATTTTGGACTTCCAATTGCTATGGTGGTCATCTGCATGGTATTTATTCCTTTGTATCACCGTTTGAAGGTTTACACTGCATACGAGTACCTGGAAAGTCGTTTTGATCTAAAGACCAGGACTTTGGCAGCTATCTTGTTTTTGATTCAACGTGGATTGGCAGCTGGAATCACAATATTTGCACCAGCAATCATCTTATCAGCAGTTCTAGGTTGGAATTTGGTGTTGCTAAACGTAATCATTGGGATCTTGGTAATAATCTACACCGTTTCTGGAGGAACTAGAGCAGTAAATGTAACCCAGAAACACCAAATGATCGTAATCTTTACAGGAATGGTCATTGCATTCGTTCTAATCATGAACAAACTCCCTGAAGACATCACCTTTACAAAGGCATTGGACATTGCTGGAGCTAGTGGTAAAATGGAAATTCTTGACTTCTCATTCGATTTGAACAATCGTTACACGTTTTGGAGTGGCATCATAGGAGGAACCTTTTTGATGCTTTCCTACTTTGGAACAGATCAAAGTCAAGTACAACGTTACCTATCAGGAAAGTCTGTTAAAGAAATGCAATTGGGCTTGGTCTTCAATGGGCTTTTAAAAATCCCCATGCAATTCTTCATCTTATTGGTAGGCGTCATGGTATTTGTATTCTATCAGTTCAATCAAGCGCCTTTAAACTTCAATCCCACGGCAACAGAAGTCGTTTTGAACTCTTCATACGCCGATGACTACAAGGCATTGGAAAAAAAACAAACACAAAGCTTCGATGACAAGAAAGCCATCATAGGCAATTACATTGGAACTGAAGACGTGAAATACGCAAACGCAGTTGCCAAAGCCAATAAAAACAGCAACAACCTCAGGATTGATGCCAAAGCCCTTATAGAAAAAGCCTCAGAGGAGCAAGATATGAAGGTGGAGTCCAATGACAAGGACTATGTCTTCATACATTTCATATTGCACAATCTACCTCGTGGTCTCATTGGCCTATTGTTGGCTGTTATTCTAAGCGCTGCCATGTCCAGCACTGCCAGTGAATTAAATGCACTGGCGAGTACTACTACCATTGATCTATACAAACGAAATACCAGTGAAAAGACAGAATTGGAAATGGTCAAGACCTCAAAATGGTTTACTCTTGCTTGGGGTATCGTTGCCATAGGTGTTGCTTGTGTGGCAAATTTGGCTGAAAACCTGATTCAATTGGTCAACATCATTGGTTCCATCTTCTATGGTAACGTATTGGGGATCTTCCTACTTGCGTTCTTTTTCAAATTCGTTAAATCGAACGCTGTATTCGTCGCTGCCTTGATTACTCAAGCCATTGTCATCATTTTGTTTTTCTTGAATGAATTCGAAATCATCAACCTCCCTTTTCTATGGTTGAACTTCGTAGGTTGCATCATTGTCATATTCATTGCCTCTTTGATACAAGGGGTGATTCCCGACAAAAAGGAAATAACATCTTAAATTTAAATCTCAAACATTTGATTTACAAATCTTTTAATATAAAACAACACCTATAAATGAATTGGGATGCATCCAAATACATCTCTAATGAAATCTATAATTTAAATTTTAAATTAAATCCAAAAACACTACTCGTAATCGATGGACTAGGTGCACTTCTATCGGCCTTTTCTTTAGGTGTCGTCTTAACCAAATATGAACTCATTTTTGGAATGCCTAGGAAAACGCTTTACCTTCTTACCACATTCCCGTGTCTTTTTGCCATATATGACTTTGTATCCATAAAAATCAATGCAGGAAACTTAAAGCGTACTTTAAGAACAATTGCTTTTGCCAACTTGGCTTATTGTTGTCTTTCCATTTTTTTAATCTATCAGCATTATGCACAATTGACGATCTGGGGGTTAGCATATTTCCTAATCGAAATCATTGTTTTGATTGGGCTAGTGATTACGGAGTTAAAAACTGCTTACAAATAAATTACAATACCCTATTGTCGAAAGTGAATGGTACGATCTTCTTCATTTTCACCATTTTGAAATCTTTGTGAAATGGGTTGACAATGTAATTGAATTCTTGGGGAACAATGATGCTAGGTACTTTCAAAACCAATGTTTCCTGCTTTTTCACCCAATCATAGGATAGTTGTTTCAATTCCCTAGGTGATGGCACTTCCCTCCAATTGTTGGGGAGGTCTTTTCTGTGTATTTCGGTTATGGAATGATCCGGAATATCTATGACTGCCATAGCCATGTCCTTAGGAGCATACGCGATGGGAAAATGCGCCATACATTCCAACATGCTCAAGGCTATGGAACTGCTCGTATAAAGTACAGAAACTCCTTTGAAGTTCCATCTACCTCCTACAGATTTTGCTCCTATGCCCGTCAAATCCTCTATGTAAGCCGCCTTGGCTATTCTATGCACCTGCATTTATGAGAAAATACCGTATTCGATCTTTGTCAATTCCTCATTCAGCAATTGAAATCCAAAGGTGGTGTCCAACAATTCTTTTGGTTGTTTCATTCCCAAAGCCAAACTAGGATACTGCATCCATTTTTTAAACTGTTCCAAGTCACCAAAGACCTCTTCCCCCTTGCAGTACAATCTTGCCAATTGTATGACACGTTCACTTACATCTGGACTTAATGTCTTTGAAGGTGCATAGCGTTGCAACGTGCGTTCTGAAATATGGAGTATTACCACCAATTCCTTCAAGTCGAACCCTATTTTCTTTGCCAAGAATAGCAGATTCCTCTTGTTTATGCCATTTCTAGACAATTCTATGAAATCATACACATTGTGCAATGGTATGTCCAAATTCAAGTAACGTAGTATTCCTCCTTCACTATCATCCGCTGAAGAATGCTGAATAGCTGTGCTCATAGGTATATTTTTAAACAAGACAAATATACAAAATAAAACGACAATTGTCTAAATTTTAACTAATTTATAGTATCTGTCTCTTTGGAGACTTGTTTGTAAAGCAACAAGCTATCCAATCGGGATTTAATGTCTTTCAATTCAAGGCTCTTTTCTATGGCTTGTATGGCGGTCCCAGACAGATAACGTCCCAATGGCAATATCGGATTGATGCTATCGCTTTGTTCCGATTTCAAGCTTCTCAATTTTTCTTGTACCATGGTGCTTGTTTTTGTACTTGGTATGATATAACTACGTTGAAGTGGCAAGGCTACTTGGTCAAGCTTTGCTATTTGTTCTTTGGTATGTCCAGACCTAACATTCATCAACGTTTGCAAAGGAGCTCCCAATTGAGAAATGGGTGACGATTGGTAACCTTCCATCCGTTCATTGCTCAAATCCGTGAATATCAGCACACTTTTTAAATTGATCTTGTTCTTGACAGTTTCAAATTCTGGAGTTTCATTTATAACTTCCTTGAAGACATACATCAAACTGGTCGTAACCGTCCCTCCTATATTGTCATAATAGCCTGCATCTCCAAACAACCCCAACCCTTTTACCTCACCTGCAGGAGTTAAATAAGGAAATGCTGCATTGATGCGCATTGCTTCAACTAGTTTAATCGAATGCTTCTCTCCCTTTTCTTTTTTCAATTTCTTGATGAAATCATAATATCCTGAAAAGATTGAGGAATCATTGAAATCCACTGGACTGATAACACTATATCTTCCTGTTTGCGCATGTGATGAGTTCATTAGCAACAGTGGTGGTACAAATCCCAAGGTATCGCTTTTGACGTAATAGGACAACACCTCCTTTTCCAAATTGTACTCCTTTGTTCCAAAGGCCTCCTTGTGTGCTTCTTGCCATTCATTTTCCAACAACTCTCCCCTATTGTCAAAAGGGAACAACGTCAACATGCTTTTAAAAAGGTCTCTTCCCAACAAACCTACCAAAGAAGACGACAAGTAGTTTTTGGAATATATGGTGCTCGCCTTGTATTTAAAGCCGTTCTTTTTTCTATAGTTAACCTCTGTCTCGTCTAATTTGGCCTGTTGCGCAGTAGCAAAGAACATAGCATTGCCTGCGCCTCCTCCGGAAGCACCTGTCAATGAAAACAGATGGTCTTCATAATAGGAGTTGTTAGAATGTTCAGACAGATAACTATGTATTAAAAAAGCCCAAAGCCCAGCTCTGGAGCCTCCTCCTTCCGATGAAACGAAAAGTATCGGATAGCTACCATCTTCAGCTTGTTCGATTTTATCCTTCCTATTTACTATCCAATCGTGTACGTATTCCTTCAATGCCATTCTATTTTCCTCTCCATATACTTCTTCATCCAGTATGTAATGATCAAATCCATCCCTATTGGCATTGCATTCGGCCATGGCTATTCCCAACAAGGTTACGAAGGTAAACAGAGGAAATTTTATTTTTTTTCCTCCAAATACAAATAGAAACGAAATGGTATACAATGCAATCAAGCAAATCAACAAAACAGATAAGGGGTTTAGTTCTCTTGCAATGTTTGGGTTGAAGTTGAAAACGATGTAAACCAGCAAGACCAACAAGCCAGAAGCTATAATGCCTCCATAAAAGAAGGGTTTCATCCATGCTGTAAATAGAGACTTGGTATTGAAGGCGACAATGAAGAAGATGAAGGCCAAAGCCAAGTTGGCAACAAACAACAAGGACAAGTCTTCTTCTGCTTGATTGTTGGTCGCTCCCAATCCTATGATCAAAAGAAACAACAAAAACAAAATGATGCTTATCATATATTTCTTTTTGGGAATCTTGATCACCATCTTCTTGACGAAACAATAGGTATTGTATTCCAATAGCAATATAAGGACCAATGCTATTACCGCAAAGGTATTGAATGGGTTTAGTAGCTTCTCTATGTCGCTTTTGATGCCAAAATGCTCCATTGCATTCAAAATGGCAAAGGCAGACATGAAAAGTACCAAGCACCCCAGGATTCTGGGCAATACCTTTCGAATGTGAAATTTGCAATTATACGAGTAACGCTTGCTCATTAATATTTTCGCATAATGCTTGGTAGGCACAAAACCAATGACGTTTTTAAACTTTACCTGTGAATAGTTGTCCCTATAGTAATATTTGGGAGCATTCCATATGAAAAATGAAATGATGAGTAGCAATGAAAAATAAAGAGGAACCTCCAAAGTGAATATTTGCCAAAAGTTCGATGCATCATTTTGATTCAATACAAGCAACAAATCCAATGTTTGCGGAAAGTGCCACAACATGAAATAGAGCAATGCCACCAATATCACGCTAATGACATTGTTTGCCAGTTCGGAAATCAAGGCTTTGAACCAAATGCCAAACCCTCTAACAAAAGACATGATCTTACTCATACGACACTGATATTAGATGTTCATTTGATTATGATATCACTATGTTCTTTACAACATCTATGATGACCCGAATTATCTTGTTCTTAAAATGTCCCAAGCTTATCTTACTAACTCCAGCCCTATGCAACGCCTTCATTAGCAACAAGTCTTTTTGGCTTTTCACCAACCATTCGTAATCATCCAATGTAATGTCTCCGTTCGCCAAAAGAACAGTCCATCGTTTCAATTTTTCCTTGCTATCCTTTAAAAACTGTTCTACGTCTTTTTTTGATTCTCCTTTTAAATCTTCCCATTTCTCACCAAAAAGTTGCAACAATGAGGCTTTTAATTCTTTTAATATTTCTTCGAAATCCATACCTATGTTTGTTTATGCCATCTAGCGTTATGTTCCTAATTGTTTGATATTATGTCTATAAGTTTGTCTTTGACCACCTTGTCCTTTTTCCCCTCGTATTGTATCAACAAATCCATTGCTTCAAGAACTTGCCCTTTTGCTTCTGTGATGAAAAATTGAGAAAGTACATCCTGCTCCTTCCAGTGTTTGAAAAACCCAGACAATAGGTTTTTCTCTTCATTGCTCAATATCTTCCACATTGCATAGGTAATGTCATTATTGGGTTTGTTCTTTTCGTACTCTACGATTTTCTGAATTTCGGTATTGAGAGATTCTATATCTTCTAGATTGTCTGTATAAGATGCCGTTGCCTTATCCATCAAGTTGGACGCTTCAACTTTTATTTCTACGCTCTTTTGATAGGAATATTGATCGTATGCCGCCGTTTTCAAAGACTCGCATGATGTGAGAAACACCATGCTTAACGTCAATAAAAAAACACTGCTCATCCTTTTTAAAAGAAATGCGTTTTTCCTTTTTCTAATTTTTATTTGTTTCATAATTATTGATTAATAGTTTAAATCTACAGGTTTGTTTCACTTATTTATTTTGACCTTGACTAGTACTTCTTCTATTTCATGCTATAATTCATACTTCAAAATTCATACTTAATTTTTGTCTGGTTGTTAACTCTCTCTTTATTAAATCATTAATTTCTCTTACAGAACTCACCAATAATCCTAGTAAGTTAAGCTAAATGCTTTTAATTTTCTAGAGGAAAAACACTATTTATTCAAGACAAGGCACTAATTAAATGCATAACAATTTTCAATTACATGCATAAACAGGTATTTATACTCTAAAAAGACAAAATGCTGCTTTATATCTTGTATGGCTTAAATCATAATAAAAACTCAAACCCATTATCTTTTCATGAAAAAAACAAAAGAGAAAATTCTTGATTTATTCGAAAGCTTGAGCATAATTCTCACAGGGTTTTCAAAGGCAGACATAGAAAGTACCGGCTTGCTACAAACCTATTTCGATACGATAGAAAACGAATTGGGAGCTGCACATTTCGAAAATTTGCTATCGACCTTTCAAAAGATCAAAATTAACAATTCTGAAGAGCCATCTTCTTCCGAATCCAGACAAATAACGGATTTAATGGACAACCCTGAATTCAAACATCACATCGGTCAAGTCATCCAATTATGGTATCTCGGTGAATGGGTCGTAAGCCCCTATAGTGATCTAAACTACATCGTATCCTCAAAATCCTACCTCGAAGGCCTTGTATGGAAAGCCATAGCTGCTCATCCCATGGGAGGAAAACAACCTGGTTATGCAACTTGGGGATTCCCTCCACAAACCTTTTCTTCTAAACCTGAAACCAACAGATAAAGCAATGAGTAAAAAAAAACGAATATGACGTAGTGATTGTAGGTGCTGGAATCAGCGGAGCAATCGTGGCAGATCAACTCGCAGAAAAAGGGCATGACGTCTTAATTCTTGAAACTGGAGTGAAAAAGGATTTTAGCTTTGAAAGTTATAGGGACTACTTGCATACTTTTTACAAGAATACGGTAAAAATTCCCAATTCTACATATCCTCAAAATCCCAATGCCCCACAACCCTTGGTAACAGATGTCGGTAACATTGAGGACGGCATCCAGCAATTCAATGAAGGAAGCTACTTCAAACAATATGGCCCTGCACCATTTCAAAGCACCTATACCAGAGCAAAAGGTGGTACTACGTTACACTGGCTCGGAACTTGCCTCAGGATGCTACCTACGGATTTCAAAGAACAAGACCTATTTGGAATAGGAAAGAATTGGCCTATCAACTATTACGACCTCATGCCCTATTACAGAAAGGCTGAGTTAGAAATCGGAGTATCTGCAGACGTGGAAGAACAAGCTTACTTAGGAGTTTCCTTTGAGGAAGATTACGTATTTCCCATGACAAAGATCCCACAAAGCCATCTGGATAAAAAATTAACGGAATGGACCAAAAATGCAGTTTTCGAATACAAAAATGAAACCTATGAGTACAATGTGGTCAGTACTCCGCAAGGAAGAAACAGCAATCCCAATCCAAAATACAACAATGGAGAAGGTTACCAACCTGTCGGTGCCGTAGGAAACCCAGATTTGGGGCAACGTTGCGAGGGTAATTCAGCCTGTGTTCCCATTTGTCCGGTACAAGCAAAATACAATGCCTTGAAAACATTGCAAAAAGCCGTGAACAAAGGTGTTGTAATCAATGCACAATGCGTGGCTTCGGAAATCCAGTACGATGACAAGACAGGTGAAGTCACAGGAATCAAATACAAGGAATATGAAGACTTTGATGCATTGCAATCCGATGAGAATTGTACCTATGTCGAAAAGACGGTAAAGGCAAAACGTTATGTGTTGGCTGCTCATGCCGTAGAAAACGCAAAATTGATGTTGGCTTCTGGTTTCAAGAATAAAAACATAGGGCAAAATCTAATGGATCACCCCGTATTGTTGACTTGGGGATTGGCACCGGAAAAAATTGGTGCATTCCGTGGTCCTGGTTCCACTTCAGGCATTCCTAGCCTTAGAGATGGAATCTTTCGAAAGGATCGATCCGCCTTTAGAGTGGAAATTGGAAATTTCAAAATCGTGATTGTCATTCCAACTGTCGCCCCCAATTATGCCATTACCCAATACGTTATCTTTCCTTGCTATTTCTTCTCCATTTAAATACAGTGTTAGTGTTCTTGCATTTGCATCGTAAATCGTAGCAACATGGTACCATAAATCAGTTTCCAATGCAGCAACGTCATTTGCAGATGTAGAGTTAGAACTCAATACTGGGCTATCTGTCTTGACGAAAGTCCTTAATTTATTCGCATTGTTAATGAACAACCTAAAATTGCGTTGTCCCATTATTTCTGCTGGCCCAGAAAAATCGCCATCCAACTTTATCCAACTCATCATCGTAGATTCATTGTTGCCTTCCATAAAGGCATCACGACTCACATAATCATTGTTTCCATCAAAGTCCAACGTTTGTGGGGTACAAAAACTAATGCTTCCAATTGCAGACCTGTGTACGAAACCATTGGAACAGGTGTTGCAATCTTGCCACAACAAAGTGATGCTGACTATTAGGTCTTCATCATAAAAATTCAAGCCTACTTGTGCATTGTCTCCAGCCGTAGAAGGCGAATTTGCATTTATTACACCTACATTGTTTGTTGTATAAGAAGGCGTGCCAGATTCTGTGAAAACCGGATAAATGGTTTCTCCCGGCGTATTGGTTGCCACAATTGTATACTTGTCTCCGTTGGATCCTCCTGCATTTACATGGTACAAGTCAAACCCAAGTCCAAAGATTGGTTCACTAAAGGTTACCGTCATAGTTATACCTTTATCGCTATAGCCAGAGTTGAACAGATGCAAAACATCGTCATTTCCATTGGTAGCGATGTTATCTACATTGGGTGTATCTGAACCTCCTTGAAAGTTCCAATCCTCAAGGGCGTAAGTATCCCCACTGAAAGCAATGTTCATATCGATTCCAGAGTTGTCTACATTGCTAAAAGATTGATTTATACTACCTGCAGGCAACCAATTGAAGCTGGCGCCTACATTGCTATTCGAAGTCCAATCCAAAGTAAAGTTATTTACACACCCAGTGGTTTCGTGAAGTTGTGCGAAACTTACATTGACAATTAACGATAAGATAGCAGGAAAGAATAGTAATCTTGATTTGGTTTTGCTAGGGAACATGATTTTAATAATTTTTATAAAATGGTTAGTAGTTACTTATCTAGTGCAAATACCTACGCAAAAAGAATTCAAGTGGTTTTATTTTTTTGATTTCATTTCATAAAAAACATATTAATCGATTGTAAATCAATATATTATATCATATGTTTTTTTTATAAAAAAACACAAATCTCATCTCAGACATCTAAATACCAATACATTATCCAATCACATCCCAAACAAAAAAGAGAATGCACATATAGCATATGTGCATTCTCTTTCAGTGTAACAACCCATACTAAGGACGTATCCTCAAGTAAGGTCTCTATTAGTTGTTTGCGCCTTCGGGAAGTTGTTGTACAAAGACATAAGTCGATGTTGGTGGCCCTCCGAATACAGAGTTGGAAGGGTTATTGAAAATGTTGTTCCTTATATTCAACACATCACTTGCAGCACCAGAATATATTGTAACATTATCCATATTCACATCTGTCCCATAATAACCAATTGAAGGATAGCTGGCCACTGGTGGCCCTCCGAATACGGAGTTGTCGGGATCGTTGAATACTTGACTTCTTATGAATGGAACATCGGACAATGCTCCTGAATAATTCAAACGGCCATCTGCGTTTGCATCTCCTCCCCACATAGCCACTACTCCATTTGGCAATCCAAATGTTGTTTGTGCGTCTGTACCATAGGTTATTTGGTTCGAGGCATCTGTAAAATCCACTACGGTAGACGATCTGGACAATGAGATTGCATTGGATGTCATTATACCCAAATGATTTCGATGCTTGACAACGATATGGTAATTCCCTGGGGATACTGCAAATGAAACTGTTGATGTTCCGTCCAGATCCACCACATTTCCATCTCTCTGTAGCAATGCCGATCTGGAATCCAAAATAGAGGTGTCATCATTGGCGTCTCGCAACTCCAACCACACCCAGTCCACAATGGCATCATTGCCAGAAATATTGAATACAGCGGTAGAGACAGAGAGTAAATCGCCATAAGGGCTAATTGTAGAAATATTTCCAGCCACCCTTACATCATCACGCATCAAAGTCTCCTCTCCTGAATTTGGGTTCAAACTTGCTCCTTGTAAAAACACAACAGCGTCCACTGTAGCCACATTGTCTATTATTCTTACGTTATCGATGAACAAGTTATTGCCATATCCATTGGTTTGAATAAATTTCAACACCGCACTTGAACTTTGATGCGATGACAAATCTATGGTCTCCGTTCTCCAATCTGCTGCCGATGAGGGTGTCCAACTACTTGTTTGATAATCTGCTATCGTTGCCAATGTCAAATCCTGTTTATCGTATGATGTTGCTGTGAAGTTTTGCCCACAATCTGTTGAGCATTCAATTTGAAGGCGCTCAAAATTCCCTGCATTGTATGCAGCGTATGCCAAATCAAATTGCAATATGGGATTGGACATGTTCGAAATGTCCACGCTTGGCATCATCAACTCATCCAATTGACCAGAAGCATTGTATGCATAGTTGTTCATATGGATTACCTCCGTCAAGTTTCCGTCACTTCCAGTTACGGTTGCAACTTCCCAAGTCTTCAGGTCATCGGAGTTTACTATTTGCCAATTGCTTGGAGGAATAGCCGCTTCAAAAGTTTCCAAAAGCGGTGTTGCGACTGAAACTAGAACATTCACAGGTTGTATTGCGTCATTGTCCCCAGCTGCATTGGTTGCTGTCAAAGTCACTTGGTACGTTCCACCAGCATCAAAGCTCACCTCAGGGTTTTGAGAACTTGCATTCGTACCATTTTGATAGGTCACCGTATTTGGAGAAAAACTCCATGCCCAAGAACTCGGAACATTTGTGGAAAGATCCGTAAATACAACCGTTTCATTAGGACATATTGTAGATGCACTTTGTGAGAAATCTGCAACTGGGGCTACAGCAGCATCAAATGTGACATCGAAGTCAATGGACACTGTTCCTCCTCCACAATTATTGTGGATCACTGTTGCCGTATACGTTCCTGCATGTTCACTTTCAATGGCAGAATCTGCAATGTCGATTGCATTGTAATTGGATTGAAATCCATTGGGGCCCGACCAGCTTATGCTACCATCGAACAATTCATTTGGTAATTTTAGCGTTATTTTGTCTCCTTCGTCCACTACTATGGAATTCGTTGCGGAAACAGCAAAGTTTTGATTGTTTACTTGATATTCGATCTTGTCTGTTAAATCCGTCACGCCAACCATAAGCAAGATTTCCACCATTCCATAGCAACCTTGGTTGTCATATTCGATCTTGTAGATGCCTTCGTCTGATTCTTGTATGTTTGTAAAATCCCATCCTGTACCAATGTCAGGAGTAGTATCCGTAGTACCATTGGGATAGGTAATCGTAAAGTTCTCCAAGCCATTGTTTGTCGTTCCCAAACTTATGTCGTCTCCAACGCAAGCATACAGCTCTTTGGTTTTAGTCCAAGTACCGGCATTGTCCTTTACCCAACCATCTATGGCCTCACTTTTGTATACCAATTCTACATTGATCGAACCGCTACATCCAGCAGGATCATTCCAAGTTATCGTATACATGCCAAAATCACTTGCTTGAAGGTTTGTCAAATCGAAAGCTGTTGAGTAATCCGGTGTTGCATCTATGGATCCATCTGGAGCAGTAAGCGTTACATTTTCCGTTCCGACAGTTTGCATCCCAATGGACACCCCTTCTCCAATACATGCTTCCACATAGGTTTGATTGTACCAATTGTTACCCTGTTTTACCCAAGGTTTAATCTCTGCTCCAATGATCAATTCGACTTCCACCGAGGCCGTACACGTACCAAAGTCATAGGTAATCGTATATTTTCCTGCATCGGCTGCTTGCACATTGGTAAACTTCCATCCCGTACCGAGATCCGGGGTATCGTCCGTTGATCCATTTGGCATTTCTATCACAGCATTCGCAGTCCCCAAATTCTGCATTCCAATGTGAATGTCCGAACCTGGACACACGGTAAGCGTATTGCTACGATGCCATCCATCTGTAGGAGTTTCCACCCAAGGTGTCAATGAATAACCCACTACAAGTGTAATTGGGGTAAACCCTATGTTTCCACTTCCATCATCGTAAGATATCAGATAGGTTCCAGAATCACTTTCCTGTACGTTGTCAAAATTCCAATAGGTTGCTCCATCTGGAGTATTGTCTTCCAAACCATTTGGTTTCAATACAGAAACATAATTCATTCCAACGTCCTGCATACCCAACTTCACATCACTGCCAGGGCACACCTGCAATTGATTCCCTTGAACCCAATTTCCATCAAAGACCTGAGGCGTGACAGTGAAACTACTACCTACCCCAGTGGCTACCAAATTATCGTTTTGCCACAAGGTAATTCTTGCTGGATGATGCAGTGCTGCATACATCCTATCGGTCTGTCCCTTTGTAAACATCTTTGCACAGCCCGAAACAGAATCATATCCCATGTAGTTTTCATAATTTATCAAGGAATCCCCACAATCCGTAGCTCCTACCACACATCCATCATCAGTTGGATTGTAGTCTTCTTGAGGCGTATCGTCCACATAATCCTGATGAGGACTGGTACAACCGCCATCGAATGTATGTGCCAAATTGAGCCAGTGCCCAAACTCATGAGATAAAACGGATGCAAATTCATCATCCGTATTTCCTTTTAAATACCTTCCGTTGTATGTTACCCTTGCTTTATTGGCATCCGAGTCCGCCGTATTGGGCAGCCACGCAATTCCTGAATTCGTAGAAGACCCATTGTCATGCAAATCGGCAGTTAGATAAAGATTCATATACTTGTAATTATCCCACGCATCTGCCGTTACAGCTGCGTTGTTGTAATTACCTTGCCCTGCAGACTCGGTATGGTCCACTATGCCTGTAGTTGGATTCCCATCCGGATCTATCTGCGCCAATTTGAATGTGATGTTGGTTTTGGAACGAATGGGCTCGAACAAAGGATCCACTGTATAGAAGTCAGGATTGAGTCCCTGAAAGTCCTCATTAACCATATTTATGGAATTGACAATCTTTTCATCCGTAACCGTTTCTCCATTTTGAGTCCTTCCGTATACGTGAACGACTATTGGAATTATGATGTTTCCACTAGACGATGACTTCATTTGATCATTAGCTAAAAAACCTTCGGTAAATTCATTGAATTCATTGAATTCTTCCAATGCATCTGGATTATCATTGAAAGTACCTTCCAAAGAAAAGGGACAACCTTGTTGAGCATTGACAAATGCAAGTGTGCAAATAACAGAAAAAAGAGTAATTATTTTTCTCATTGTTTTTTAAGATTAGTTAATGATTTATCTTACTGAAAACCCCGAGATGCAACTCTAAACATTTACTCGATATAAAAATTGGAAAAGCTTGGGGGCTATTTTAATAAGGTCGCTATATTAATTATAAAAATTGCAATACCTCTTACCAAGGATAATATAGTACTGTCAATTATTAATTTTTGAGCAATAAAATCAACACTAAGGCTATGTGATTGTAAAAAACACAGAATTGAATGCGTTTTATTGAATTTTTAAAACAACTAAAACGCACTCGATGCATTTTACATGGTTATTCCGTTAAAAAAAAATAAAACCTAAACTTTTGCGCTTTTTTTATCGTCTTCTCATAAATGGAATAGTGTCTCCTTAAACTAAAACCAAGCGTACGCAACGGACAAATTTGCAGATTGCCCCATATCCATATTCGAAAAGTTATACCATATTCCATATATAGCTT
This sequence comes from Bizionia sp., assembly GCA_020631395.1. GTDB lineage: Bacteria > Bacteroidota > Bacteroidia > Flavobacteriales > Flavobacteriaceae > JAHDHI01. The sequence continues at coordinate 4,857 of JAHDHI010000069.1, read as the reverse complement.
CTACGATTACTTTTATATATTTGTTATTTAACATTTTTTTTATGAGAAAAACATTATCCTTGGTCATTCTTTTTTCAATAATCCTTGCATGCAAAACTGATAAAAAAGATGATTCTGATATACCGCAAAAGCAAAAGGACAGAAAAGAATACCTACTTACCCTATTGTCCAATGACAAAACCAACATTCATTTTAACAATAGTGTCGTAGAAACCTATGACAACAATTTCCTTACCTATGAATTTATATACAATGGAAGCGGTGTCGCCATTGGAGACATTAACAACGATGGGTTGGAAGACATTTACTTTGGAGGAAATTCTTCCGATGACAAACTCTATCTCAATGAAGGCAATTTCAAATTCAAGGACATTTCCTCTTCATTGGGCCTTGAACACTTAAAAGGCTGGACAACGGGCATCAACATGGTAGACATCAATGCGGATGGTTTGCTGGACATATACGTGTGCCGTTCGGGACCATCCAAAAACAATGCGGAAAGAACCAACAAGCTATTCATAAACAAAGGCAACTTAACATTTGTTGAAAGCTCCAATGCCTATGGTCTAGATAAAATGACACATAGCATTCAATCAGCTTTCTTCGACTATGACTTGGATGGAGACTTGGACATGTATCTATTGAATCACCCAATACCAAAATTCAAGCCCAAACAATTTTCAACACATATAGAAGAAGTTAAAACTGGAAAAATACAAACCGATTTCTTTTTTGAGAACATTGACGGCAAATTTATTGACAAAACCAAGGAGTCTGGATTGATAAACTTTGGCTATCGTCATGGAATAGCCGTTGGTGACATAAACCAAGACCACTATCCTGATTTTTACATCAGCAGTGATTTTGACGAACCAGATTTCTTTTACATCAACAATAAGGACAAGACTTTTACAAACGTCATCGACTCACAAATAAATCACATTTCCCTTAACAGCATGGGGAATGAGTTTGCAGACATAAACAATGATGGTCTTTTGGATTTATATGTCGTTGACATGGCCCCCAGCAATCACTTTAGGTCCAAGGCCTACATGCGATCCATGAACACGACCAAATTCAATGCCTTTGTGGATAATGGGTTTCATCATCAATACATGCAAAACACGATGCATATAAACAATGGCAACGACAATTTCAGTGAAGTTGCCCAATTGGCAGGAATAGCAACCACGGATTGGAGCTGGGCTCCTTTGTTCTTCGATATCGATCTAGACGGTAACAAAGACCTCTTCATTTCCAATGGAATCAAAGAAAACTTCTTGTATCGCGATATGCAATCCGACATCAATGAGAAACAAAAAAGCCTGAATAGAAACCTCAATTTGGAAGAACTTCTAGAGGTCGTACCTAGCAACATTACCCAAAACAACCTATACAAGAACGAAGGCAATTTAAAATTCACCAGTACAATAAAGGAATGGATTTCCCCCGAGGCCTTCAATTCCAATGGAGCTGCCTATGCCGATCTGGACAATGATGGAGACTTGGATTTGGTGTTGAACAACATGCATGCCAAGGCAGCCGTATACGAAAACACCATCTCCAAAGACAACTCCAATTTCATCAAAATTAGATTGAAAGGCAAAAAAGGCAACACCAATGCCATTGGAGCCAAGGTCATTGTAGAAACAGAACAAGGCCGACAGGTACAAGAAGTATACAATTCCAGAGGATATTTGTCCTCTGTGGCATATCCGTTGGTATTTGGCATCGGGGATGCAAAAAAAATAAATAGAATACATGTGACATGGGATGCTAAAAATAGCTCTGAATTAACCAATGTCTCCATTAACAAAACCATTTCGTTGGATTTCAAAGAAGCATTGGCCTCGACATCCAACGAAAAGAAATCGGATGCACCAATGACTCCCATTGACAATTTGACACTCAATGTCAAATACAAACATGCGGAAAACAAATTCAACGATTATTCCAAGCAGCTACTGCTTCCTCAAAAACAATCGACTCCAGGTCCTGGTTTGGTGGTTGCAGATGTCAACAAAGACGGTTTAGATGATTTTTATGTTTGTGGTGCCCTTGGGCAAAGTGGGGAACTTCACATCCAAACCAAGAATTCTAAATTCATGAAAAGCAATACGACTGTTTTTGGCAATGACAAAAACCATGAAGACATCGATGCCTTGTTTTTTGATGCCGATGGTGATGGTGACATGGACTTGTATGTAACCAGTGGAGGCTACGAACTTTCAGAAAACAACCCGTTGTTGCAAGATCGATTGTATATGAACGATGGCAATGGCTCCTTTTCAAAGAGCAACCGCATTCCCAAAATGCCAACAAGTACCAAATCCGTGAAAGCGTTGGATTTTGACAATGATGGTGATTTGGATTTGGTCGTTGGAGGAAGGGTGATACCTGGAAAATATCCTTTGGCACCTAGATCTTATTTGCTTGAAAACAACAACGGCACATTTAGCGACGTCACTGAAAGCATAGCTCCAGACTTGAAGCATATCGGGATGATAGGTGACATCGAAATTACGGATTACGACAAGGATGACGATCTGGACATCATGATCGTGGGGCTTTGGATGCCCATAACCATCCTGAGGAATGACAATGGCAAGTTTACAAAGGAAACCATACCTGAATTTGAAGGAACCGAAGGTTGGAACTATGCCATTGCCTCGGCAGATTTTGACAAGGATGGTGATATGGATTATGTGATTGGAAACATTGGCATGAACAACAAGTTCCATCCTTCCATTGACAAACCACTGCATATTTTCAGTGCTGATTTTGATGGCAATGGCAGCTACGACATTGCCTTGAGCAAAAAATACAATGGACAATTGGTACCTACGAGAGGTAAGGAATGTTCTTCTGAACAGACGCCTTTCTTGAATGAAAAAATTGGAACTTTCAAAGAGTTTGCTTCCCTCAACATCGAAAACATCTACGGCAATGACAAGATATCCAATTCGAATCATCTAACCCTATACAATTTCAATAGCATCTATGTCGAAAACATAGGTTATGGAAAGTTCAAATGGCGAAGCCTACCCATCGAGGCTCAAATTGGACCAACATTGGATTTTGAAGTCCTAGATGTAAACAATGATGGACATATGGATCTTGTTGGTGTTGGAAACATATATGATGCTGAAATAGAAACCGTTCGCTATGATGCCTCCAAAGGCTACATATTGCTGGGAAACTCCAAAGGAGAGTTTACTCCTCTCAAGAATAGTGGATTCAGCATAAACAAGGACATGAGAACGGTTTCCAAAATAAAAATTGGTGGTATTCTCCATCTTGTAGTATCCAACAACAATGATGAGCTAGATTTCTTTGAATTGAAACAATGAGTTTTAAATGTTAAGGACAAGTGCTCGATATTAGTTTGCTGTTACATTGGATAGATTAATATGAAAATCACTATTTTCGCATTTGACAACTATGACTGTCATCGAGGTTTCCATCAGCTTTGATGTTGATTTTTAGGAATTCAAGATTCATAATAGTTGACAGATTGTAGAAGTTCATTGAAATGGCAATATAATACCATTTAGGATTCTTATCCTAGTTTATTTATTCTTTTATATACGGTACATTCTTCATATTCTGTAGGATATTGCACCATTCATTATTTTATATTTGAAATATTATGTTATACATAAGGAAAACAAACGCGATAAGGTGCGTTTATATAATAGTTGGCAACAAGCTAAAGAAACATTGGAAATAAAATTATACCTTTATTATATAAATGAAATAAATTGGAAGAAAAAATAATTGAATATGATATCATTCTAAAAAGCGACCTTCAAGAGAAGGGAACTATTGATTTGGATAGAATCGCCTTTCTTGCCAAAAGTATTTCTAATATAGCAAAAGGAGCACTTCAAATAAGACTTGGTGGAATTTCCAATAAGCAAGGTAAAAAACCAAGTTTCCTAGACGAAGCTTTGAATATTAGATTAAAAGGAATTAAAGAAAGTAGTACTTTATTACAGTTAGAATCACAAACTTTTTCAAGTACTATTAAAGGAATTCAAGTTAATGCATTTCAACCTGAAGTTGCAGAAGAATTACCAAAACAAACACCAATGTCATTATTTATGCTTGCATATCAGGAAGCATTTGACGATAATGATTCTGAAAAAAATCTACTTGATAAAGCTCTTGTAAAAAATTTAAAAGATTTAAAATCATTTTTTCGTTCCAACAATGAAGAGCTTATAATTTCTAATAGAGGCTCACTACCAGAATTACATTTAAAAAAGTCTGATTTCAGCAGAATAAAAGTATTAGAAGATTCAATTCCTGACCCACAAAACGTTGTAATAAATGGAATAATTGACATACTTGAACATAGTAAATCTAAAGTAACAATTAAGACGGAACAAGGAAATTTGTTCGGTAATATCACAAATAAATTTCAACAAGAAACAATCAAAGATTTTTGGGGTAAAGAGGCTACAATCTATGGAGTAGGTTATTTTAAACCAAATGGAAAATTATCCTATGTAGAAATTGACAGGATATTTGAAGCAACAGAAGAAGATAAATATTTTTCTAAAATTCCTTTTTCAGAAAATACAATCCAACAAATAAAAAAACAGACTTCAAAAAATCCAACAAAAAATTGGATGAATGAAATTGCTGGAAAATGGCCAAGTGAAGAATCGGATGAGGAGTTCGAAAAACTTCTTAAAGAACTTTAACTATGAGATATTTAGTTTTAGACACTTGTGCGGTATTGCATATTATTAGACAAGACCAAAAAGGAAAAGATTTTAGTGAAATGCTAAGTTAAGACGTGTATAATTAATGGCTAGTTCTCGCCTACTTACGAAAATCCTCGCGGATTTT
>JAHDHI010000068.1 GCA_020631395.1 Bizionia sp. | reverse complement strand
GTACTTCCTTTGCTAGCCTTATTCCTAATGAGCTTCAATACCGAAAAGGTATATATCGCAACAGAGGCTACTTCAAGTACACCTTACAATATCCTGGAAAACGATGAATCTGGAAACATAGAAATGGCCATTATCTCCAAAGATGCCAGCAAAGAGGACTTGAAAAACATTGAAAAACAATTTTCTGAACTGGATGTCGAATTGAAGTTCAAAGGCATAAAGAGAAACAAAAAAGGAGAAATCACAGCGATAAAAGCTTCTTTCAAAAGCTCTGAAGGAAACGAAGGCAACTATGCCTTATCTGGGAACAAACCAATAAATGCGTTCACTTTTTACTACAACAACGACAATGGTGAAATTGGTTTTGGCAAAGCAAATGGAGAGTTTCATCATAAAGATGGTGACCATTATGGTTTCATCACAAAAAAAGGAAAACACAAGGTACATAAATCGAAATCTGGAAGTAACGTATTCATTCATGTCAGTGATGACGATGACGATGACGATAAAGACGAAGATGACGATCATGATCACGAAGATTCAGAAGACCACGGAGATCATGAGGATGTAAAATTCACCGTTAAAAAAGGAAAACACAAAGTTCACAAATCCAAATCTGGCAACAATGTCTTTGTGTACGCCAGTAGCGACCATGACAATACACGACGCAAAATAAAAAAAATCAAGCGCAAAGGGAAAAAACGCAAAGGAGGCAACGAAGAGGACATCTACATAATAAAAGACGTAGACACGGAAATAGTGATAGATGAAAAAATAGAAATAGATACGGACCAAGTCATAGAGAATGAGATAATCATCGAAAATGGCAATGGAAACACTTGGATAGAAGAAGGAGAGGAAACCATCATTGAACTAGATGGTGACAAAAACAAATTTTTCATTTCCTCCGACGGGGTGGACAATCCAATATGGATAAAGGATGGCAAAGAAATCTCCAAAAAAGAGTTTGAGGAAATAAACCCTGATGACATTAGGAGTGTAAATGTTTTCAAAGGCAAAACCGCCACGGCAAAATATGGCAAAAAAGCCAAAGGGGGTGTCATAGAAATCACCACTAAAAAATAACGCCACCATCCATAAGATAAATTTGGAGGTCACATTCTTTATCAAAAAATGTAGTTCAGAAAAACAACGTGGGTTTGATTCTAAAAAATCAAACCCACGTTCTATTCAAATATGATTCTTTCTATTCTTTTTCCCCATTCAAGTTAATTATGTCTTCTGTTTCAATTCGAGACAACTCACTTAACTGTCCATTTTCATATAGTACTGGCAATTTCTCCAAAGGCGTTTTTAAAGGAGCCTTGTAGTTTACATAATCCTGAAACCTAATACCATCTACCGTTCTTGGATTGTAAGCACTTCTAAATCTTACACCTCCTCCATTCACATGATAATTGTATGCAAGATAGTCTACAGTTTTTGTTTTTGCATTTATCCAGTAATAAAACTCGTCGTCATAATCTTGTCCTCCTCCTTCTTCATTGAAAGTAACTCGAACAACATCGTACTCTTTCCCTTCTATTGTTGTTGTTCCTTTATAATCTTTATTGACAGCTGCATCATTTAATTTGTGTGGCAGCGTTGCGAAATAAATCACAGAATTCAATGCTCCAGTGTATTTTACCTTATCCTTGTCACTCAAAACTTTTTCCTCGTCATTTACAAGTCTGGTGAACTCATCATTTTCCAAGATATCCACTACTTGCATATCCTTTTCATTACGCCTTACCTCATACCTATAAAGGTTCCCTGAATTTGTAAAAGCGTATGCTTTGTCCCTAAAGGTAAATGCAAAGGAGGCACTATCGTACAGTTGTCCTCCGTGCGCCTTTATAGCTCCGTTGACTACGACATTTGCTTTATCATGCTTTTTTGACACTGAATCCACTGCTTCCATCTTAACGTCGACATCATTATTTTGAAAGGTTTGCTTTTTGTTGTTACACGAAGTAACAAGTAACACGAAGGTTAAGGCAATACTCTTGATTATATGTTGCATTTGTTCTTTTTGATTTAAAATGATAATATTGAAAATATCTAAGTTAATGAGTAAGTCCACTTCTTTGAATACAACTTACTTTTTACCTTAAAAAAAGTACTTGCATGACTAATACCATCATAAATAAATCTCGTCAATAGTCAAATTCCATTTTATTATTATTGAATACCTATGAAACCCAACTCCCAAATTCTCAAGAAATATTTCATCTTCCAATCATCCCTATGCATATGACAAATGTACAAGCTATCATAAAAGACTGCTAGCTCAGATCTTACTTTAAACATCAATGTCAATTTAATCATCGGACTATGAATATCTCATCAAACTTCGAAGAATTTGGTCATTGTCCTCCCCTTTCAGTTTAAAACGTATCCTACAACACATATGACAATCAATTGAAAACAACGTTTAATATAATGGTGTTTTTAATCTCCAAAAAGCAAAAGTTTAAAATATCAACCAACCAATCATAATTTTCCACCCACAGATATTGATATAAGAGATTACTAATTCTAAAAATCTGGGCAAATCGCTGGCAAACAGAAAATAAAAAAGGCTTCAATTTCTTGAAACCTTTATTAATGCTAGTGACCTCGACAGGATTCAAACCTGTAACCTCTTGAGCCGTAATCAAGTGCGCTATTCAGTTGCGCCACGAGGCCAATTTTGTGGGTGCAAATATATCTCTTTTTTATATAATGGTCAACATAAAATTAAAAATTATTTGTCTTTTTTTATATACTTGAACTTTAAAACGATCCAAACAAAAAAAACATATGGAAGAATGGCCTTATGTATGTCTATTTCTAGCCTTTATCTCAATATTCCATACGACAAAAACTAATTTTTGGTCTGTTAAATTATTTGGTGGGTTCGGCAATCTTTACAAAAGATTACTCATATGGTAGAAAAAAGTGTGTATTTCATTAATCCAAGGCATTTTTTGTAACGTATAGTTTCCATCCAAAAATGGCCATTTGCAACTTATTGGCCTTGCTCAAATCCAATCGCTGTTTTGTATAACTAGGCAAAATGGTCTTATTGATTTTTGCGAGCGTTTTAAATAATTGCTTTTTCATATCTACCTCTCTTAAAAAAGAATTCTTACTAATCCTTAAATTACAATTGATGCTTCAAAATTATTATTTTATTGTCTGTTTGCCAAATGTTGTTTAAAGCTTTAAAATGGTAAAACTCATTCTAGACTGAGTCTTACATTTTATGGATTACAGAAATATTGATAGAAGTATGGATAAAACGACATCAATAATAATTTTAGCAAGCGCGATCATAATTTTTTAGTTTAAAAGGTTAATAACTACAACGGTTTTAATGATTGTTCAGCCAATATATATTTTTGCCAATCTATTCTCCAAATGAAACAGAAGGAATTAATAAAATTAAATTTATATTCATAAGCATATAAACGTAAAACATTTCAATAAAAAACATAATTTCTTAAAAAAAGTTTCAAATAAAAACTTTAAACATCATAAAACATTATAATTTAAAAGAATTACAGGGGGATTTTGCAGTGTTTTTATTTTTACAAGGGGATTTTTATTCAAATAAGCAGTAAAAAGCAGGTTTTCATTTTTTCAAAAAAAATAATCATACAAAATCACAATGTTAAAAATGACTCTAAAAAGTAACCTTAACAGATTTCTTTGGATAGGTTACGTACCTTTGCAAAAAACATAAGTGCCATGAAAAGAATATTTACTCTGTTATTTGTTTTAGTTTCTAACCAATTGATAATGGGACAAGTGCTGATAAATGAATTGGATTGTGATACTCCCAGTACGGATACGCAAGAATTCATAGAATTGAAGACACCATCTCCCAATACGCCTTTGGACAATTATGTATTGGTATTGTTCAATGGCTCCGACAGCGGAATGGATTCAAGCTATTACGCCTTGGATTTGGACGGCCATACAACCGATGAAAATGGGCTATTCCTCTTGGGAAGCGATACCGTAACCCCATTCCCCCAATTATTGATTCCCAGCAACATAATACAACAAGGTACGGATGCCGTAGCCATATACCTAGCTGATGACACGAATTTCCCTGACGGAACATTGGCCACAACGACAAATTTGATAGATGCCCTAGTATACGAAACTGGAGATCCCGACGACTTGGTATTGCAGGGGCTATTGGGAGAGACAACCCAAATAGATGAAAATTTAAATGGCAACAAGACGATAGAGTCCATAAAATTAAATAACGACAGCACCACTTATACGGTCGGTACTCCATCTCCCAGAGTTTTAAACGATGGCACTGGCATTCTTTTCAACCCCATTACGATTTCCACGACTCAAACATCATACGGAGAAGGCGACACTTTCGACATCACCTTTACGGCACAAGACAATGTAACTGCGGACGTCTCTTTCGGGTTTACACTTGACAACTTTGGGTTCAATGCCTCGGATTTTTCTGGAAATACCTCTGTAACCATTCCCAATGGTCAAAACACGGTAACAACCAGCATAACATTGATTGACGATACCTTGAACGAAGGAGACGAAGAACCTTTGATCAAGTTCACTGGCTTGACCTCTCCGTACATTCCTTTCAACAACCATGTAAAACTACGGGCCGTGGACAACGATTTCGTGATTGCTCCCTATGGGATACCCACCAATCCTACCTTTGGAGTCGTTTCGAGCACGCAACCCAACGGATACTACGATCCTATCAATGGATTGTCTGGCACTGCTTTGAGAGATGCCTTGCAAGGCATAATTGCAGATCCCAACACCGTTAGGGCCCAAACCTATGCAGATGTAATAGACATATTGAAGGAAGCAGACGTAAACCCTGCCAACAGCAATCAGGTTTGGTTGGTCTACACCGAACAAGGGCGCGCTAAATTGGATTTGCAAAACAGTGGTAGCAATGTGGGAAAATGGAATAGGGAACATACCTTTCCTCGTTCTCGTGGAGGATTCAACGACATCGATGAAGATGAGATAGCAGATGGCAAAGACATTTTTTGGGCTACAAAGGCAGATTCGTTACGTCATGCAAATTCCGACGCCCACGCTTTGAGAGCAGCAGATGGCCCTGAAAATAGCACAAGAAGCAATCAGCACTACGGAGGTTCTGAATACAATGGACCCAATGGCACCTTGGGAAGCTTCAAGGGAGATGTGGCCAGAAGCGTCTTGTTTTTGGATGTCAGGTACAATGGATTGGTAATTGTAAACGGCTTTCCCACAACGACTGGAAATGGTCAATTGGGGGATTTGGCAACCTTGTTGGATTGGCATAGGAATGACCCTCCAGACGATTACGAAATGAATAGGAACAATGTCGTGTACACATGGCAATTCAATAGAAATCCTTTTATCGATCAACCGGATTTGGTGGAATACATATGGGGAAACAATGTCGGTGATGTATGGAACAATCCGTTGGGTGTGGATGAATTTCAATCCGAGACCATAAAACTACATCCAAATCCAGTGGTAGACAAACTATTTGTTTCTGGAATTGAAGATGTTTATTTCCTTTCTATTTTTTCTTCTGAAGGACGAAAACTCCAAACCAAGTCAATTGAAGGCTATTCTTATTTGAACATCGACTTGTCTAGTGGAATGTACATAGTACGAATTAGTTCCAAAGACGGGACGCATATTAGAAAACTAATCGTCAAATAAGACAACCACATAGCAAAAAGCCGATTTCAAATTGAAATCGGCTTTTATGTTTCTTGATCTATTTGCAATCAATACCTAAGAACTCCAAAAGGATTAGTTCCAGAATCATAGTCTGAAAGCTTTATCAAAGTTCCATTTTTCTTTACCTTGTAGAACACAACTTTCGTAGCTGTTCCCCCGGAGTGAGACAAGAACAAGATATTGCCTCTCCTATTTACCGCTAGGTTGTGAGGTATATTGAAATCCGTATCGGTTTCGGACACGATTTCGTTATAGGGATTTATCACCCCTATTTTATTTGTTCCTATACCAGTCGTGAAAAAATACCTTCTGCTAACGGCTACGCCATGAGGAGATTCGAAGTCTATTACATCAAGTTCTTCAAGATTGAATCTATTCAATACGGATATCTCATTGCCATTTTGAGAAGTCACGTACAATCTAAAGCCAACAGGTAGCATATGGGCATCCCCTCCTACCTCAACGTGTTTTATGTACTCGAATGTGTCTGTGTTGTACATTACCACATAACTTTTGTCGCTTCCATCCAAGACGGTCACATAAGCGGCATAGCCGCTAGGAGAAATAGTAACGTCATGTTGCACTGCACCTTCCGAGATGCCTTCTATCTCCGAATTCGTCGGCAATGGTATGGTGGCTACCACTGTATGCGAATGCAAATCTATCACGGAAGTTGTCTTGGACACGATGTTGTTTACCCAAAGTTGGCCTGCGTAATCGTTTATCCACATGTGAAATGCTCCTTCTTGAATCGCTATCTCTCCTTTCATTTCAAAGGTTTTTGCATCGTAATAGACTACTTTCTGATTCACAAAATCTCCAACATACACATTTCGCGTTATTTTGCTATGTGCCAAATAGGTAGGTTGCGCCCCTTCATCCGGCAAGGTTATGTCTGCCAGATATTCGGTTGTCTTTGCATTGAAAACAGAAATGGTGGAAGAGCCTCGATTGGCCACCATGAAATACTCCTTTCGTTTGGGGTGCTTGTTGGAAACGTCGTCCTCTCCCAAGTCGAATTCCAATTGCTTGTCTTGTTTCAGTTGTTTACTGTTATCTATGTCTTCATTTTCACACGAGAAAATAAAAATAGAAATCGTTAAGAATAACAATAGTTTTTTCATAATTTTAATAGGGTTTAAAATGGATTAACAATTAATTTTTACGATGTTTTGAAGCATCTCACTTGTAAGATATCAAATATTTAACAACATAACAAAATGATAAACAACCAATTAAGACCATTTAAATTGTTACACATCCAATCCATAAAGATTATGATTATATAAAAAGAAGATTGTCACATAAGAATGACTTCAAGGTAAATCACATCGAATCTTAAACAATCTCTGCACTTAGACCAGCTTGTAGAAGTTTCGAACAACGAGGTTTCAAGTCCTTGATGTCTCCGGTCTTTACTGTACACTTTCCTTTGTAATGTACCAATATGGAACATTGTTCCGCTTGCTCTGGTGTATGATCACAAGCATAGATGAGGGTATCTATAACGTAATCGAAAGTATTGACATCATCATTGTACAAAACGATTTCGTTGTTTTTCTTTTCCTTGGTTGAAACTTCAACCTGTTCTAAAACTTTTTCCTTAGTACTCATCATCAAAAAAATTATAGGACTAATTTAAATCTTTTTTACAACTAATAAAAATAAAAAAGAGTGCCACTTGGCACTCTTTCCATTTATAGGGGGATACATCGTTAATATAGATATTCCAATGCAGTGATGTCATTTCCATTGAACTCCCCGTCTTCGCCAGAACTAAAACAAGCCAACATGACAGATGTTGGATCATAGCCAGCTGGCGTTCCTGGAATAGGGTTTGCTCCTATGCTTCCTTCTCCTTCGTTAACATTTTGCCCACAACTTTGTCTAGAGTACCAATCTGTATGCCTGAAACCAACAGAGTGTCCTATCTCGTGAGTAATTACATGCTCTACTACGTTTGTGTCATAGTTGTTCAAGCCATAGATTTGAACCCACTTATAAGGATTCCCATTACTAGGAAAACCTGCAGACCCACCTGCTCCAGAAGAATTTGGGTTATGGTATACCACCATGTCCTTAGATCCATAGTTGGTACCAAATGTCAAATTGAACGAAATGGAAATGTTCAACCTATTGTAATTGTTAACGGCCCATAGCAACGCGGTACGTTCTTTGTTCGAAAGACCAAATCCACCACCACCAGTGTAGCCTATTATGTCAATTACCATTCCTTGGCTCACCAAATTATGGGTGCTATAGTTCTTGTCTGTGGTACCGCTATCTACCGTTAGATCCATTATTTGTTCTTCCGATAAAAGGATGTCTCCTTCCATCTCGTACATTTCCTGTGTGGATCCATCTGGAAGGTAGAAATCTACTTTTTTAACTCCATCCGTGTTGATGTAGAACTCTGTCAGTTTGTTTAGTATAACTTCAGGAATTTCTTCTTGTTCAGTTTCCACCTCTTTGGAAACATCCTTGGTTTGAGTATTGTCTAATTCATCTTTTTCACATGATTGAAAACTAAGAGAAAAAGCAAGGATAGCCAGTAATATTATTTTAATATTTTTCATTGTTTTATGATTATTTGGTTAAAAGTAATTAATGCTTACGTAAACAATGTGCATAGGATTTTTAGTGCAAAATAGCTTGTTTGCATATTCTACAATGCCTATGGAATTAAAATAAATTTATTTTGGAAATAAATATAATACATTTAAAATTAGCGAATTACGGGTTTTGCCGTAATTCGCTAATTTTACTGAGTATTACTCAATAATTATCTTAAAAAATCAACAAAAATTATTGTTTCGTCAATTTTAGCTGAATAGACGCCCAACTATTGCGCTCTAACTTCGTATGAAATTCAAGACCATATTTGTTGGATTCTTCCATTATTAAAGGGATGTCGTTGTCGTAGAATCCACTTAAAAACAATTGTCCTTCTTCATTTAAACAACTTGCGTAGATTGAAATGTCTTTCAACAAGATATTTCGGTTTATGTTTGCTATTATGATGTCGTACCTTCTTCCTTTTAGTAAACTGGCGTCTCCTTCAAGAACGGTAATGTGGGAAGCATTGTTGCGCTCCACATTTTCCAAACTATTCACATAGCACCAATTGTCTATGTCTATGGCATCTATTTTGTTTGCTTCCTTCATTGCTGCCAAAATGGCCAAAACGCCTGTACCACATCCCATATCCAAAACGGACTTGCCTTTGAAATCGTTTTTAAGGATATGCTGAATCATCATATGCGTGGTTTCATGATGTCCTGTGCCAAAACTCATTTTGGGTTCGATGACTATGTCGTATTTGGTATTTGGTCTATCGTGAAATGGTGCTCGAACCGAACATTGATCGTCAACTATGATGGGGTTGAAGTTCTTTTCCCACTCTTCATTCCAGTTGACTTGTTCTATGTCTTCAAATGTATGCGTTATTTCAAACTCTTCGGATTTCAAAATATTGATATCGTCTAAAATGGATGCATTCCACTCTTCTTTTTGAATGTATGCAGTAACGCCTCCTTCGGTTTCAACAAAACTTTCGAATCCTGCATATCCCAATTCTGCAATTAATATTTCTACTCCTGGCTCTATTGGTTCAACCTTGAAATAGTAACCTATGTATATTGTATTCGACATTTTTAAATTTAAGATTACACCCTGATTTTATAAACTTCCATACATACAACTCTTGTAAAGAATTGCAATTGTACAATTACGGAATTCTTGCATTGTACTACTAGTGCCATTTCAATTTAAAATGCATTGACGATGGCATAGAAATCCTCTGCTTTCAATGCTGCACCTCCTATTAGTCCTCCATCGACATCCGGCTTGGAAAAAATTTCCTTTGCATTGGTTGGCTTTACACTTCCTCCATACAGGATGGAAATACCATTGGCAGTCTTCTCATCATACTTATTGGCCAAGGTCTGTCTTATGTATTTGTGCATGTCCTGAGCTTGTTCTGGACTTGCCGTCTCACCAGTACCAATGGCCCAAACTGGTTCGTAAGCCAATACGATATTTTGTAAGGCAGAAGCTTCCAAATGAAACAATGCATTCGTAATTTGACTTTTCACAACTGTTTCATGATTGTTGGACTTTCTATCCGCCAATTCTTCCCCAAAGCAAAAGATCACCCTTATGTTATTGGCTAGGGCTGCATCCACCTTTTTTGTCAAAAGTTCATCCGTTTCATTAAAATAGGCTCGACGTTCGCTATGCCCCAAGATAACGGTTTCCACTCCTACACTCTTTAACATGGAAGCACTTACCTCCCCTGTATACGCTCCGTTTTCAGCAAAATGCATGTTTTGTGCAATGACTTCTACCTTGGAGTCCTTTAAAGCATTGAATGATTGATGCAGATTCGTAAATGTCGGTGCAACCATGACTTCTGCATTGGACGTTTGCTCTTGATTTTTCAGATCTGCTATCAACGCATTCGTTTGCGCCAAGTCATTGTTCATTTTCCAGTTTCCAGCTACTATGTTTTTTCTCATATCATTACTTATAACCTTTTCAAAAAACAGAAAGGCATCCTATTTTTAATTTAAACTTTCTTTTATTTTTTTTTCGTCTGCCTTTATGGCTCTAAATACTTTAATTGTTCCATCTTTGTCCACTATTAGGTAACGAGGGATCCAGTCCAAATCCAAAAAGCTTCCAAAATCACCTTTCCACCCAGATTGCATGTAATAATGCTCGCCTTCCAGCTTATATCTCTCCATACCCTTTTTCCAAGCAGCTTCGGTCTTATCCAAGGACAAAAATAGAAACACGGTTTCCGGGTTATCTTTTTGAAGGTTCTTTAATTTTGGCATTCCTTTGATGCAGTCTCTACACCAAGAAGCCCATATGTCGATGAGAATCGTTTTTCCTTCGTGTTGTTTCAAAATGGTTCTAAAATCTACCGCATCTCCATCAAGGCTTACAAAAGTATCCTCCAATGCCTTTTTTGAAAATTCCGTTGGCGCATCTTGTGCCTTGCAGTTGAATATGGTTAAAAAGAAAATTAAAATTATGCTTGCCCTTTTCATTTGAAATACGTCTTAGGTTAATGATGTCTTTGTCTTGTATACTCATTGCAACTTGATTTTAGGATCCAACCAAGCGTAGATGACATCTACAAAAATATTGATTATTATGAAGAGTAACGCAATAATTAGCACCGACCCCATAATTACAGGTAGATCCAAAGTATTCAATGCATTTACTATTTCTTTGCCTAGTCCATTCCAACCAAAAATGTATTCTACGAACACAGCTCCTGCCAACATGGAGGCAAACCACCCAGAAATGGCCGTTACGACAGGATTCATTGCATTTTTAATGGCGTGTTTCCTTATTATTTGAAACTCACTCAATCCTTTTGCTCTTGCCGTCCTTATATAATCTTGATTAAATACTTCCAGCAACGAATTTCTCATCAACTGGATAATGACCGCCAATGGTCTTATGCCTAGAACTATGGTTGGTAACATCAAGTTTTTCCATTGAATGTGCATTTCTTCTCCATAATCGTCCAACTCGTAGAGACTACCCGTCATCTCCAGATTCGTATACTCGTGCAATACAAAACCGAATAACCAAGCAAATAGTATGGCACTGAAAAAAGAGGGAACGCTCATCCCTACCGTGCTCAATATTTGAATGGTCTTATCCAGGAACGTATCTTTTTTCAATGCAGATACAATACCCAGGAATACACCAAGAACAATCGCTATTAATATGGCTGATACTGCCAAGACAAATGTGTTGGGCAAAGTTTCCCCCAGTACTTGACTTACTTTTTTTCCTTGCTTGGCAAACGATTCCCTCAAATATGGCAATTTTAAAGCAGTTGCCATACCTCCTATTTCAAATAACTTGACTGCCGAATACTTGTCTTTTGCCAAATACGTATAGTCTTCGACATCTTTGGAATGGAATGAAATTGGGGACAAGTCGTTTATGTAGTATAGATATTGAGTTCCCATTGGCTTGTCGAAACCATATTTTTTATTGACAACGGCCAATTGCTCCTCATCTACGTTTTGTCCCAACATCATTTCGGCTGGATCTCCAGGCAATACACTAAACAATAAAAATATTACGGTGACCACTCCAAACAATGTGAGTAGCGCATATAGTGTTTTATTTAGGAAATAGCTTGCCAGACGTTTATTTCTTTAAAGTTATCTTTATTACGGAATCTGTTTCCGTAACATTCATTTCTTTGAGCACCAACGAATCCTTTATAACCGTCACAGCTTCTATGCTTTCTTCTTCCAAGGCATCTGCTTCCATTTTGGTGGACAGGACATCGTCTATGTAATACAGGACTTTTTCTTCTACTATCGGTTCTAATTTTGGCTTGCGTTCTACTTTTGGCAGCTCCAGTTCATCAATGTCATTGAAATGCAGTTTTTGAACGATAGTTGCCCTTTTCAACTTCAAAATACCGGGGTTGGATCTAACAATGGTTTTCAAGGCTGTTTCATCACAGAAGTAAAAATCAAAATTAAGATCATAGGCCGCTTTGTATTCGGCAACTTCGTCTGGTCCTGTCGCAGTCAATCCTATCACCTCATACCCTTTTGCATGTGCAGCATCCGTTGCTTTTTTTATGGCTTCCAGTCCTTTGGCTTCTGCTTTATTCAAGTTATAGGCCACGATAACTATCAAATTTTCTTCTTGTAGCAATGCTTCTGTATAATTTTCGCCATCTCGTTCTATCGAAAAATCATGGATAGGAGCTTCGTAACCTTCCTTTAGTATCTCGACCTCTACTCCAACGTATTTGCCATCTACGGTCGGATAGGATCCATCGGTAACAAAAGTTTGCTTTTCACCATTTACATCAAACGTCCAAGTAAATTCTTGTATGGCTTTAGGTGCGTCTTCCGGAACCGTCATGTTGTCTATGATGTTGTCTCCTATCTTATAGGGTCTAAAATCTTTGGATGGCAAATGCATCAATACGTGATAGGCAAACCAAAGACAGGCGATAAAACTCAATAGTGAAATCACAGTTGTTGTAAATTTCCCAAAGAAAGGCTTAATGTATTTCACTCCAAAGAATACCAGCAAAATCAAAACCAACAACCCTACATCTTTGGAGAAACTTTCCCAAGGTGTCATTTTCATTGCATCTCCAAAACACCCACAGTCTTTCACCTTGTCGAAATACGCTGAATAAAAAGTCAAAAACGTAAAGAACAAAATCATTAACAGCAGACTCCAAACCGTAAACTTCGGTTTATATCCAATAATCAAGAAAACTCCCAAAAGGACTTCGAATACCACTACGAATATTGAGATCCCCAAAGCATAGGGTATAAAGAACGGCAAATCCAAAACTGTCGGACCAAAATATTCTTCCAACTTAAAAGCAAATCCAATGGGGTCATTCAACTTTATCAATCCTGAAATGATAAAAAACACCCCTACAAATATGCGACTGACTCCGACTAGTACTTTCATGAATTCTTGTTTTAATGGGTTTTTGATACTCTTTAGTTTATGTTGTAAGCGAATGCTACCTTAAATTACTCTTCATTAAGATGAATCAAGGCAAAGATGGCATAATTTATCATATCTTGGTAGTTTGCATCTATGCCTTCACTTACCAATGTTTTTCCTGAATTGTCTTCAATTTGCTTTACTCTCAACAATTTTTGCAAAATCAAATCTGTAAGTGAACTTACACGCATATCCCTCCATGCTTCCCCATAGTCATGGTTCTTATCTTGCATCAACTGTTTTGTTATTGCAACTTTTTCATCATACAAGAGTGTTGCTTTTTCCGTTGATAGATCTGGTTGTTCCACAACACCTTTATCAAGCTGTATCAAGGCCATGATACAATAGTTTATTATTCCGATAAACTCGCTTTGTGCTCCTTCATCCACTTTACGCACATCGTTTTGTTGCAAACTTCTGATACGTTGTGCCTTTATAAAAATTTGATCCGTTAACGATGGTAATCGTAAAATACGCCAAGCACTTCCATAATCCTTCATTTTATTGATGAATAGAGTACGACAAGTATTTATAACGGCATCATATTGTTTTGATGTATCTTGCATGAAGTTGAATGAATTTTGCGTAAATTTCGCTTAATTTTTTGAAAAGTTCAAGGTTTATGGTTTAAAGTTTTCCAAGCCTAGACAAACAACTACTATAACACTACAAATGACGATAAATTGCAAAGGAAACTGCATTGACCTAAGTACTCCAAAAGTAATGGGAATCCTTAATGTCACCCCCGATTCATTTTACGATGGAGGCCTTTATAGAAATGAGGCTGCCATTTTGAAACAGGTTGAAAAAATGCTAAATGAAGGTGCTACCTTCATAGATGTGGGAGCCTATAGTTCTAAACCCAATGCCAAGACCATTTCTGAAACCGAAGAATTGCAACGCATCCTCCCCATAGTTAAACTCTTAATAAACAACTTCCCAAACATCATCTTATCCATAGACACCTTTAGAAGCGAAGTTGCCAAACAAGCCATTGAATTGGGTGCTGCATTGATCAATGACATTTCCGCTGGAGCATTGGATCCAAAAATGATTGAAACCGTAGCGCATCTGGGTACTCCCTACATCATGATGCATATGCGAGGTACACCACAAACCATGCAACAACAAACTCATTATGACAACGTATTGAAAGACGTTCTCCTTTATTTTTCAAAACGAATTGCAGAGGCTAGACAGTTTGGTATGAAGGACATCATCATAGACCCTGGCTTTGGCTTTGCCAAGACGCTTGAACAAAATTTCGAATTGTTGAATGTCCTCGAAGGTTTTAAAATTTCGGATTTACCATTGCTAATTGGCATTTCTAGAAAGTCCATGATTTACAAGACTTTGGATGCAACACCAATGGACGCTTTGAACGGAACAACGGCCTTAAATATGGTTGCCTTGCAAAAAGGAGCTTCCATTTTACGTGTTCACGATGTAAAGGAAGCAATGGAGTGTGTGAAATTATATGTACAATTAAATGCTTAATTGATTTTAATTTTTAAATTTACTGAAACACTTTTCCCTTGAAAGAACTATTTGACAACATTTTAAATTTTAGCTGGATTGACGTAGCCGATGTTCTATTGGTGGCTCTTCTACTCTATTATGTCTACAAATTGGTTAGAGGTACGGTGGCCATAAATATTTTTATAGGAATCGTCATAGTCTATGTAATTTGGAAGATAACTGAAGCGCTACAAATGCAATTGTTGAGCAACATTCTTGGTGGTTTCATCAGTGTTGGAATGTTTGCCTTGATCGTGGTCTTTCAGCAAGAATTGAGAAAGTTCTTGTTAATGATTGGCTCTACCAACATAGGTAGTAGGCGCAAGTTCCTCAATCAATTAAAATTTTTGAAGACCGAAGGATTGTCTACGACGGACATCGATACCATAATTGCCGCTTGCAACAAGATGGGATCTTCCAAAACTGGGGCATTGATCGTTTTGGAACGAAACAACAATCTTGACTTCTTGGTAGATACTGGTGATAAAATGAACATAAAGGTCACGCAGCCCATAATAGAAAGCATATTTTTCAAAAATAGTCCTTTGCACGATGGTGCAATAATCATTGAAAACAACATCGTAAAGGCGACTCGTGTGATCTTGCCCGTCAACAATGAAAAGACCATACCCCAACGCTTTGGATTAAGACATAGGGCCGCAGTGGGAATAACAGAAAGAACAGATGCCATTGCCATAGCAGTAAGCGAGGAAACTGGGCAGCTGTCCTGTTTTAAAGGTGGAGAGTTTCTTCCATTCAAAGATACCACGGAACTCATAGAACTCATAAAAAAGGATTTGGACTGATGCTTTGTGAAAATTGTAAGACACCTTTGGATGATACCATTAACTTTTGCAATCATTGTGGAGCCAAGGTCATTAGAAATAGATTGACGTTAAAAGTTCTTCTTTCGGACTTTTACGAACGTTTCTTAAATTACGACAACAAGTTCCTGCAAACTTTCTTGACCTTGTTTTCCAAACCTGAACAGGTAATTGTTGGTTACATAAACGGAACTCGTAAAAAATATGTGGATGCCATAAGTTATTTTGCAATTGCCATAACTTTTGCTGGACTACAGGTATTCTTGTTGAGGAAATTCTTCCCGAATAGCATAAGTCTATCCGGATTTACCCAAGATGGTACCGAAGCTTTTTCCAAGACCATGTTGACCACCATACAAGAATACATTTCTTTCGTGATGATATTTTCCATACCAGTCTATGCTTTAATGGCCAAGATCGTATTCTACAACAAAAAAAAATACAATTACACGGAACTGGTCGTGTTCTTTATGTATACCGTGTCTCAATTGACTATCACTGGAGTATTCGTGATAATACCCGCAGCGGCCTTGAATGTTTCTTATGGTAACGTAGGCATGCTTTTTTTACCCATTCAGATCCTATATCAAACCTATTGCTTAAAAAGAATCTATGCATTGAATGCAAAGTCCCTATTTCTAAAGTTCCTTCTTTTCATTCTGGTCCTTGCTGTTTTCTATATTCTTTTCATAATACTATTTGTCGTAATTCTCATAATGTATTATGGTGGCTTACACGAATTTTCCGAAGCAATGAAATAAACTTGGTTTCCTTCTCATCAAGCAACGTCTGCTTTTAAAAACTGCACTTCATAGAGGTTTTTGTAATAGCCATTTTCATTTTTAAGCAATTCGTCATGCGTCCCTTGCTCTACTATTTCCCCTGCATCCATCACTATTATCTTATCCGCCTTTTGAATGGTGGCCAACCTATGGGCTATGACTATGGAAGTTCTTCCTTTGGTGATCTTATCTGTGGCATTCTGTATCAATTGCTCTGAATATGAATCTACGGAAGAAGTGGCTTCATCCAATATTAAAATGCTAGGATTGGTTACATAGGCTCTTAAAAAAGAAATTAACTGCCGTTGTCCAGAAGACAACATTACACCTCGTTCTTTGACATTGTATTGATAGCCACCTGGCAAACTCATTATGAAATCATCGATACCAATGTCCTTCGCGGCTTGCCTTACTTCCTTTTCTCCGATCTCTGGATTGTTCAATGTTATGTTGTTCAAAATCGTATCGGCAAATAGGAACACGTCTTGCAAAACTACGGCTATTTGACTACGAAGCGATGTTAGCGTCACACTCTTTATGTCCTTCTCATCTATACATATGCTTCCTTCATTAATTTCATAGAACCTATTCAACAAATTGATAATCGTTGATTTCCCTGCACCCGTTGCTCCTACTATGGCTACGGTCTCTCCTGCTTTCACACTAAAAGAAATTCCCTTTAACACCTTCTCTTCTTCCACATAGCTGAAGTGTACGTTCTTGAATGCAATCTCTCCTTTGAAGATCAATGCTTCCTCTTCACCTTCATCATCAATTTGTGATGTGGTATCAATGATTTTAAATACACGGCTGGCCGCAACCATTCCCATTTGTAGGGAACTGAATTTGTCCGCTATTTGGCGCAAAGGCCTAAACAGTTTGGGAATCATCATTATGAACATGAACAAATCTCCTTTAGTAACTGTACCTTCTAAAACAACCATTAAACCTCCTATGTAAACAACCAAACCAGATGTAATGGAAGACAGAAAATCGGCTATGGGAAAGAAAATGGAATTGTACCAAATGGTTTTCAACCACCCCTTCTTATGTCTTTCATTTATCTCTTTGAACTTTTTATATTCGGTATCCTCACGAGTAAACAACTGTAAGATTTTCATTCCCGTCACACGCTCTTGCACGAAGGAATTCAAATTGGAAACTTCGGTTCTTACATCTTCAAAAGCTTTTTTCATATACTTCTGAAAGATCTTGGTTGCATATATGACTATTGGCATTGTCACGAAGACAATCAAACTCAATTTAAAATTGATGACTAACATCATAATGCAGATTACGAGCATGACCGTCAAATCCCTAGCAATCATAAACAACCCTTGGCTAAAAATGTCTGCAATGCGCTCCATATCTGTCACTGCCCTTGTAATCAAGGTTCCAACCGAAGAATTGTCATAATACTTCATTTTGAACTTGAGCATGTGACTAAACAACTTAACCCTAACATCCTTGACCACGTTTTGTCCCAACCACGATGCATAAAAAATAAAGAGGAATTGGAAGATCGTTTCCAAAAGCAACATCCCAATCATCAATAGAATGAAAAATAAAAACCCTTCCTCTTTTTTAAGCCCTATATTGTTATCTATTACGTATTTTAAAATATATGGAACCGAAACACTCAACAATGCGATTGTCATTACTGCCAATAACACACCAAACAAGACATGCTTGTATGGTTTGGCAAACTTGAACAAACGCTTGAACAAGTCTAGATCAAATATGCTTTCTTTCTTTTTACTCATTTATAGTTTTTATGGACTCTGGATATTCTATTCCTGTTAAATACAACCCATGGGCTGGCACCGAAAAACCTGCTTCGCTTCTACTCTTGGACTTTATGATGTCATGCAATGCTTCCACTTTGACCTTACCTATCCCAATGTTTATCAAGGTACCCACAATAGCTCTTACCATATTGCGCAAAAAACGATCTGCTTGTATGGTAAACTGCAATTCGCCTTCCTTAAGTTGCCATTCCGCCTTCTTTATGTCACAATTATACGTTTTTACATCTGTATTAGACTTGGAAAAGCATTGAAAATCTTTATAGTCGAATAAAATGTTCGTAGCCTCATTTAACAATTCCATATTCAATTTTGGTTTCAAATAAAAAGCCTCTTGATGGGTAAAGACGTTTTTATGCAACGCTATCCTATACAAATATGTTCTACTCAATGCATCAAAACGAGCATGAGCATCTGCTCGAACTTCAAATATGTCTTGAATCGCAACATCCTTGGGCAAGAACGAATTCAATTTATATTTAAGCACTTTCGCATCGAAAACAACAGCCGTGTCAAAATGAGCAAACATTTGAGAGGCATGTACTCCTGCATCAGTTCTTCCCGCCCCCATTGTATCGATCGACTCTTTTAACAACGTTGAAAGCCCTTTTTCCAACACTTCTTGCACAGAAACGGCATTTGGTTGATTTTGCCAACCGTGGTATGCTTTCCCATTATATGAAAGTTCTATGAAATATCTCAAGTAAAGTATTATTTTTGTTTAAAAGAAGTACAAATATAATTGTTTTTCTTCCTAAAGAAATCCTAAATTATCAATAACTAAGATTTCTCTTTTCTCAGAAAATAAATATGAAAAAAATCCTTTTGCTTTCAGATACTCACAGTCATATGGACGATGACATACTCAAGTATGTAAAACAGGCCGACGAAGTTTGGCACGCTGGTGACATTGGTGACCTAAAGGTAACAGATGCTATAAAGGATTTAAAACCTTTGCGCTGTGTCTATGGCAATATCGATGATGACAAAGCTCGTGTGGAATTCCCCGAACACAATCGTTTTATGTGTGAAGGGGTCGATGTTTGGATAACACACATTGGTGGCTACCCTGATAGATACAATGTTAGAGTACGTGAATCTATTAAAAAAAATCCACCAAAACTTTTCATTTGTGGACACTCTCATATATTAAAGGTCATGCCCGACAAAAAACTAAATCTTTTACATATGAATCCAGGAGCCATAGGCATGCATGGCTTTCACAACGTAAGAACAATGCTGCGTTTTACAATAGATGGAGAAAAAATAGACAATCTGGAAGTCATAGAGTTTCCTAGGCGATGATTCTTCCATTCTGGATTTATAGAAATAAAAAAACCCAAAGCTTTTACTTTGGGTTTTTAACGCACTAATACTACTAAGATGATAGGTTTATCGTAATCTATCTACAGATTTTACAAGATCTTCATCCTTTTTGATGGCCTTGTTAGCCAAAGCTAACAATACGATAGACACAATAGGAAGAAACATCCCAATACCATTCTCTGAAGCCGAAGCTTCTCCAGGTAAATTTAGAGATCGATACACAAGTAATCCTAGTAAAATAAAGTTTAATATGATATTAAGTCGCCCCATAATAAACTGAGACTTCCTTTTTTTAAACATAAATATTGATGTCAATGAGAAAAATGCAGATGCTAGAAACAATCCAAAGATAAATGCCTCGTCGGCAGCATACACTTTTACATTTTCATTCGTTATCCATATATGAAACACATATATTAATCCACCAGATACTCCAGCAGCCAGTAAAAGATATATTGTTTGTATACGTTGTAACATATATGGTTTTTAAATTTCGAGACACAAAAATATAGTTTCTTTTATAATTTTAACTAAAAAAAATAAAATAAAGTTGTATAATTGCAGTAACAATTTGCAATACACACGTTTGCAAGCGGTTAATTCTTCAGAATTAGATTACATTTTCTTCGGAAAAATTTCAACTCAATATATTCAAGTCAACATCAATGTTTGAAATCTCACAATTAAAAGAAATGAAACTTCCTGAGTTACAGGAAATAGCAAAAAAACTTAGCATCCCTAAGTTTCGCTCATTAAAAAAACTAGATCTGGTATACCAAATATTAGATCACCAAGCCGCAAATCCAAAAGCTGTGGCTGAAGTAAAAAAAGAGGAACAACCTAAAAAGCCTCAAGCCCCTAAAAGAACACGCGTTCAAAAACCTACACCTACAGCCGACAAAAAGGCTAAAGAGCTAAAACCTGCACAAGAAACCTTGAACTTCAAGGATGAGAAAAAAGCTGAACCAAAAACTGAAAACAAGCCAAAGACCAAAAGACCTAGAACTACTAAAACAGTAGAAAACAAGCCAACGGATCAGGCAAAGGCACCTAATAAAGCACCAGAAACCAAACCTGAGGCAAAGACAGAAGTGAAAGCAGAGGCAAAAACAGAAGCGAAGAATCAACCTAAGGAGCCACAACAAAAAGAACAACAAAAGGCACAGCATAAAAAGCCAGTGCATAACCATCAAAACAAAAAGGACGACAATAACCAAAACCGTACTAAAAGGGACAACAACAATCCCAATCAAAACAAAAATCAAAATAAAGGCAACAATGGCAACAAGGACAACAGAAACCGTTATCGCGAGCCAGATTTTGAATTTGATGCCATCATTGAAAGCGAAGGTGTTTTAGATGTCATGCAAGACGGATATGGATTCTTACGTTCGTCCGACTACAACTATTTATCATCTCCAGACGACATATATGTTTCTCAATCTCAAATTCGCTTGTTTGGTTTGAAAGTAGGTGATACCGTACTAGGTAATGTGAGGCCTCCAAAAGAAGGTGAAAAATATTTTCCGCTCATAAAAGTCACAAAAATTAATGGGCAAAGCCCCGATGTAGTTAGAGACAGGGTCTCTTTCGAGCATTTAACACCATTATTTCCGCAAGAGAAATTCAACATTGCCGAAAGACAAAGCACCATTTCTACTCGCATAATGGATTTATTTGCTCCCATAGGAAAAGGGCAACGTGGTATGATTGTATCACAACCAAAAACAGGAAAGACAATGTTACTCAAGGATGTTGCAAATGCCATCGCAGCAAATCATCCTGAAGTATACCAAATGATCCTTTTAATAGATGAACGTCCTGAAGAAGTTACGGACATGCAACGTAATGTTCGCGGAGAAGTAATCGCTTCTACTTTTGACAAAGAAGCTCATGAACATGTTAAGATTGCCAACATAGTACTTGAAAAAGCAAAGCGATTGGTGGAGTGTGGACATGATGTGGTCATCTTGTTAGATTCCATAACACGTTTGGCCAGAGCATACAATTCCGTTCAACCAGCTTCAGGAAAGATATTGAGTGGTGGTGTGGATGCCAATGCATTGCACAAACCAAAACGTTTCTTCGGAGCTGCTCGTAACATAGAAAACGGTGGTTCATTGACCATCATTGCCACGGCTCTTACAGAAACTGGTTCCAAGATGGATGAAGTCATTTTCGAAGAATTTAAAGGTACTGGTAACATGGAACTTCAATTGGATAGAAAAATATCCAATCGCAGAATCTTCCCTGCCATCGACCTAACATCTTCAAGTACGCGTCGTGATGACATACTATTAGACGACACTACCGTACAAAGAATGTGGGTGATGCGCAAATACCTCGCAGACATGAACCCTGTCGAAGCAATGGAATTTATAAACCAACGCTTCAAACAAACCAAAAACAACGAAGAGTTCTTAATCTCAATGAACGGTTAAAGCATCTTCCAAATGATAATAAAAAAGTCTTTCTGAATTAACACAGAAAGACTTTTTTTATTACTTTCTTTCTGTCCCCTCCCTTAAATAAGCTGACACAGAATCGATTTATTACGTTACAATTGAAACCCTAGAGACAAGGTTATGTTTGAGTTGTTCACATCAATGGTCGTAGCGTCTGTTAAACCTGTATTGAACAATTGATGATCCGAGGTTCTTTTGGATTGGTCGAAAGTTAAATCCAGTTTGGTGTTGCCAAAGTTATAACCCAATCCCAAAGAGTACCCTGTTAAGTCACCAACCGTTGTTCCATTTTCATAGGGACTTTCTTCAAAACGATATCCCCCTCTAAGGCTAAGTTGTTTTATTTTGTATTCCCCTCCAACTCTATAAGTGGCTGCAGCAACCAGATTGTTGTTTATAATTCTGTTTTGTGCAGCGAAATAACCATCAGAAGTTGGTTTGAATTTGGTCTTGCTATAGTCTTTTCTTGAATAATCGAAACTAATCAAACCTTGCTTTCCAAAAACATAGGCAAAACTGGTTGTTATTCTTGCAGGTGTTTGCAATTTGTATTCGGGAAAGATATTGACAATTCTTGGGTCTACGACTTGCAATACATCTGTTCCTCCTTCACTTCTAATGGTTTCAAGGTATTGAGTCGTTTCTTCCTCAATGGTCAACCAAATTGGGGAATCGTATGTAACCCCAAATCTAAGTTCGTTCGATATTTTGAAAATGTTTCCCAACTGAAAGGAAAAACCTCTTCCATTCGTGACGATGTTGTTTTCAAAGCCAACTTGAGTTACTAGAGACCCATCGTTGTTATTTTCTTCAAAAAGAAAGGTAGATCGTTCATAGTTTAAAAAATGAGAATTTAAATTTAGACCTAAATATAAATTGTCGCTGTATTGTGCTCCTAGATTGAATGATATCTTGCCATTGTAACCGGTGGCAGAATAATTGTATTCTTGATCGAAGGTTCCAGCCGCTATATTTGACGTATATGCGATATTATCATCTGCTTCGGTTTCAGGTTCCAAGATAAAGGAGTCGTAGCCAAGATACGCTTGTTGGTTTGCATAGCCGTATGCACTTCCAATTTCTGCATAGGCCTCGGAAGTGGTTTCACCTGGCAAAGCAGAAATTTGATCTAATCTCAAACCTTGTGCATTGTTAAGAAAATAACTAGCTATTGAGTTACCGTTGTTTTGAGCAGATCCGTTGGTTCCGGAACTAAACCAATTGTCATCGTAATTCTTTGTGTTGTCATAAGCAATGCTCAATGCTATTTTTTTCCAATTCGAATCTTCATTGTTGCTTTTGAAGACAAAGACACCTCCAGCCTGCTGTAAAGAAAAGTCCGAGTTGGAAGCTGTGTTTCTTGTATTGAAAAAAGAAGTTTCGTTATCCTTGTTAAGACTGGAAAGAGTCACAGATGCATAACTATTGGTGAAAACTGCAGAACTGGCAGGATTTAAGCCTACGGCACTCAAATCTCCTCCAAGAGCACCAAAAGCACCACTTAAAGCTCTAAAACGCGCTGTTCCCTGTATATCTCCATCATTGTAACGCAATGCATCATTGATATCTTGAGCGTTAATCATAGGCATAGATAATATACCTATGAATAGTAACATTAACTTTTTCATATTAGCTTTTTGATTTTATTTTTTTTGAATTCTAACCTCTTCTTCTTGAGCTACCTCCTCTTGATGAAAATGATGATCTTGTGTTAGAGCTGCTCCTTGGTGTATAGGATCTATTTGTTCTTGGAGTTGATGTCGCTCTAGTTCTTGTTCTAGTTCTTGGCGTGTTGGATTTAATTGTATTTTGACTGGAGTTTGTTCTTACTCTTGTTCTCGTTCTTGGTTTTACGCTTGCCTTTGTTCTTGTTCTCGTTCTTGGGTTTGAAATGCTGGATCTCGTTCTTGTGGATGTTCTGCGATTCGTCAATACAGAAGGGCGATTCAACAAAGAGCCTCTTCTTCCGGAGTTGTATGCTACTCCTCTACGGCCATAGCTGTTTCTCCCATAATAATAGTTGTTGTATGGATTTCCATAAGCATAACCGAAGCCAAAACCACCATAATAAGGAGCACACCAGAAAGGATCACCCCAGCCAAATCCTCCCCAGCCAAAGCCACCATAGCCAAAGCCTACGTTCCATCCAGAATAAGGTCTATTCCATCCCCAACGGTTCCATCCGTAGTAAGGCCTGTTCCAAAAATTATTGAATCCAAAACCACTTGAGTATACATTTACCGTTACATTGTCACTCTCTTGCCCCCATCCAGCATAACCGCTTTGGATATTAACATCGTCTGCATCCTCTTCGTATGTACCTTCATAAGAATCTATGTCAGTAAAGATTTCCCCCTCTTCCGAAGCAAGTTCCATCTCGTTCGATTTTTCTTTGAAGTAGTTTTGATAATAACTATTTGAAGTTTCCGGCTTGACTTCTACGATTTGTTCTTCTTGTTCAACAGTGTTTTTTGAAGTACCATAAATACCATCGCTATCTTGACCGACGTATTGATAAGATCCACAAGATGTGAGTCCTAAAGTTAATCCGATAATGGTTAATGCTGGTACTTTAGTTTTTAAGTAGTTAATAAATCGCATATCTCTTTTATTTTAATTGTTGAACATAACAAAAATAGTTAGTTTTGTCGAACTATTTCTTTTTTTAACATAGTCACAATATTTGTGCCAAAACATTGAATATGAGCAAAAAAATCACGAGTAGAGCAGAGGATTACTCAAAATGGTATAACGAACTCGTTGTAAAGGCTGATTTAGCTGAGAATTCAGCGGTTAGAGGTTGTATGGTCATCAAGCCTTATGGCTATGCAATTTGGGAAAAAATGCAAGCTGAATTAGATAGAATGTTTAAAGAAACTGGACATCAAAATGCATATTTCCCTCTTTTCGTACCAAAAAGCCTTTTTGAAGCAGAAGAAAAAAATGCAGAAGGATTTGCCAAAGAGTGTGCAGTCGTTACGCATTATAGATTGCAAAACGATCCAGACAATCCTGGTAAGCTTCGAGTAGATCCAGAAGCGAGGTTGGAAGAAGAACTTGTTGTAAGACCAACTAGTGAAGCCATTATCTGGAACACATACAAAGGATGGATTCAATCATATAGGGATCTACCATTATTGATTAACCAATGGGCAAATGTTGTGCGTTGGGAAATGCGTACGCGCTTGTTTTTGCGTACTGCGGAATTCTTATGGCAAGAAGGACACACAGCTCATGAAACCAAAATAGAAGCTTTGGACGAAGCCAAGTTGATGAACAACATATATGCCACATTCGTTGAAAACTTTATGGCGATTCCTGTCATACAAGGTGTAAAATCAGAAAGCGAACGATTTGCTGGAGCAGACGAAACGTATTGCATTGAAGCTTTGATGCAGGACGGTAAAGCGTTGCAAGCAGGAACATCTCATTTTTTGGGACAAAACTTTGCCAAGGCATTTGATGTGAAGTTTACCTCAAAGGAAGGAAAGCAAGATTACGTCTGGGCTACATCTTGGGGAGTTTCCACTCGTTTGATGGGAGCATTAATCATGACGCACAGTGATGATCAAGGTTTAGTGTTACCTCCAAATTTGGCACCTAATCAAGTAGTGATAGTACCTATATACAAAACAGATGAGCAACTCGCGCAAATCTCTGAAGTGGCCAATGATATAATGAGTAACTTGAGAAGCAAGCATATTACCGTTAAATTTGACAATAGGACAACATATAGACCAGGCGCAAAATTTGCACAACACGAGTTACAGGGCGTACCTTTAAGAATTGCAATTGGACCAAAGGATTTGGAAAACGGAACAGTTGAGTTGGCCAGAAGAGATACATTGACAAAGGAAACGGTTTCATTGAGTGATTTAACTGATAAGGTTGAAGGTTTAATGGTCGAAATTCAAGACGCATTATTCAACAAGGCTTTAAAACATAGAGATGACCATATTACAGAAGTAGAAAACTTCGAGGAGTTCAAAACTGTTATAGAAGAGAAAGGAGGCTTTGTATCAGCACATTGGGATGGAACGATTGAAACAGAGGATAAAATAAAAGAAATCACCAAAGCTACGATACGATGTTTGCCGTTGGAAGGAAAACTGGAAAAAGGAGTCTGTGTATACTCTGGAAAGGCTTCAGAACGTAGAGTATTGTTTGCAAAGGCATACTAAATGAATTTTTTTTTATTTTTTTTTATTTAGTGCTTGCAACAGTCAAAAATAGTTGTATTTTTGCATCCGCAACGGAGATGTTGTAAGTTATTTGAAAAGTATGGCAAATTAAATTTAAATAAACTTTTGTTAGTTTAAAATATAAAATATATATTTGCACACTCAAAAATAAATGGCCCGTTCGTCTATCGGCTAGGACGCCAGGTTTTCATCCTGGTAAGAGGGGT
>JAHDHI010000067.1 GCA_020631395.1 Bizionia sp. | reverse complement strand
TTCCGATTTCACGAAACCATCCTATCTTTATCAACATAGTTGTGCAACAGGCACAACATATTAAAGCAATGTCGACAGAGACAAGATCCTTGCCGTCATTTCTTTTTTATCGCCCAGCTTATTAAAGAGCCTTATGTTTTACTCTTGCCTCTGCCACATTTCAATCAATTCGATGGAGCAAAATCATTCTCAAATGGATTATTTTCAATAAAAAATGATGATTTTAAAAATAATTTGATATATTTACAAACCGAACAGTCGGTTTTATCCAATTATGAGTGATAAAAAAAACAAGGTAATAGAAATTGCCACGATGCTATTCGCGAAAAATGGCTTTGAAAACACATCGATGGCAAATATTTGTTTGGAAGCCAATGTATCCAAAGGATTGGTGTACCATCATTTCAAATCGAAAGAATCCATATTGGTTGAAATTTTCACGCAAGTAACCAACCAAATGGCAGAAATGGGAGAAAAGACGACATCTTCTTCAAAACCTGAAGCCCAAATACAACAGTTGATCGAGATCATATTCTCTCAGTTGAAGAAAGACAAACACTTATTCCAATTCAATTTGAATGTCATGTTTCAACCAACGACTAGGAAAATATTGCACGAACAAATAGAACAAAGAGCCAACATCCTGTTCAAGTCGGTAAAAGGCATTTTTGATCAAATATCGGCGGAAAGAAGCAATGTACTCAGTTATATGTTCATTGCGGAAATAGACGGGATAGCATTGAACTATCTATCCATCTTCGATGATTACCCATTGGAAATGGTCAAGGAAGAACTATTAAAAAAATATCGAAATCTCAAATAAAAAGAAAATGATTAGAAAATATGACGAAAAAGAAATCCCCACCCTTATGGACATATGGGAAAAGGCATCTACAATCGCTCACCCCTTTTTAAATTCGGAATTCACACAATTAGTAAAAAAGGCGATGAAAGAGACCTATCTTCCCAACTCGGAAACATGGGTGTATGTAGAATCCAACGAGGTCATTGGTTTCATATCCATGATGGAAAACGAAATTGGAGGATTGTTCGTCACACCAAAGCATCACTCCAAAGGAATTGGGACCTCATTGGTAAATCACGTGAACCAGTTACACGAAGAGTTGGAAGTGGAAGTCTTTGAACAAAATAAAATAGGAAAGCCATTTTACGAGAAATATGGATTCACGACAATGAAGAGCTACATCCATGAAGGTAGCAAAGAAAAGGTAATTAGAATGAAAAAGCTGTAAATGGGAAACAAAAAGAGCTAATGTGTGTCTTCACTTGGCATGACATGACAGGCAACTACATAAGACAATGGGGGCAGTTGGCAGCCAATTCAATTATATTCGTCCTCGGCACAACAACGACTCTTCTTTTCATTACCTTAGATCTCCCATCATAAAATCATAGTAGACACGTTAGCATCGATGTGAGAAAAGCAAGCATAAAAGACAAAGAGATAGTATCGGAAATATTGGTTTCTGCCTTTGCCCCCTTGATGGAAGAAAACTCTATTAACCTAGTTGTAAAACAAGATCATAGAAGAGTCGAACGCATACGAATACTAATGGAGTACCTATTTGAACGGGCTCTATCCTTCGGAGAAGTGTACCTTTCCGAGAATCACCAAGCTTGTCTATTGTTGAGTTTCCCACATAAGGAAAGAATTACCATAAAAACCATAGCATGGAATATCAAGCTGGCCGTTAAATGCATAGGTATGGAACGCATTTTCGGAGTTTTGAAAAGACAACGAATTGCAAAAGGGAATTGTCCAAAGGAAAAACACATTAGGCCTTTGATCATGGGAGTAAAGAAAGAATTCAAGGGAAATGGCACTGCTGCTAGATTGATGCTGGAAGTTAAAAACCTTTATGAAGACAATAAATTACCCGTTATAATTGATGCAGCATCCGAGGCAAATGCAAAATTGTATCAAAAATTCGGTTTTAAAATTTTCAAGGAAGAGAAAACCCTAGGATTTCCAATTTACTTCTTAAGGCTCAATTGAAAACAAACCCTTCACATCCACAATGCTCTTGCCAACCAATAATTGGGGTACTAGTCCCAACTATCTTTATCTCCCTTTTCATCTACGTTCAAAGTGCAGAAATCGTTAAAAATGATAAAAGGCATCTTCCAAATGCTCTATCTCAAAGGTAATACCTGATTTCACGATGGCAATGACATCAAAACGAACCTCGACATCCAACTCATTTGCATTTACATACTCATCAACGGCTTTGACAAGTCGTTGTATTTGTTTTGGCTTTACAAAGTCTTGCGGATTGCCAAAATCGGCTGTAGACCGAGTCTTTACCTCGACTATGGCCAATGTGTCTTTAATTTGAGCAATGATGTCCACTTCAGCCTTGTCAAAACGGTAATTGCGTTCTATGATGTCGTAACCTTTTTTCAGCAAGAGATCCACTGCCAATTGCTCCCCCTTTTTCCCTAGTTCGTTGTGTTGTGCCATATCATTGTTAGGAAGACTGAAATTCCAGCTTCAATGTTCAATCTTCAATTCATTTTTCAAAAATAACCGTAGACTTCGCCTTGCTCACTTTCAAATCAATTCTTCTGCCAAGAATCAAGGCTCGATTGTCGTCCTCATGTCCAGCTGGCATGTTGAATGCTATTGGAAAGTCATAATCTTCCAAGGTATCCAAAATAAGTTGTTGGATTGGTTTTCCCCAAGGCGTCGTATTTTTTCTAATCTTGGTGATGTCGCCAACGATTACACCCTTGCAACCATCAAAATATCCCGCTCGCTTCAAACTTTGCAACATGCGGTCTATATGGTAGGCATATTCCCCTATCTCTTCGATGAAAAGGATTTTTCCGTCCATTTTCAAACTTGTGTTGGATCCCAACATGGTATGCAAAATGGTAAGATTCCCCCCAACCAACTGTCCAGAGCTCACTCCTTCCCTATTGTATTGAGAACCATTCAAAGTGTAAGTCAAAGACTCTCCAAAAATGGCAGCCTTGAAGGTAGAGACACTTTCTTTAATCTCTTCCAAGTCTTCGGTCAAGCTCACTCCCATCAACGCATGAATGGATTCGGATCCTTCGTTGTGTACTTGATTGTGCAATGCGGTTATGTCACTGTACCCGATGATCCATTTTGGACGCTCTTTGAATTTGGTGTAATCCAGCTTGTCTAGAATTCTTACGGTTCCATAGCCACCTCGAGCACTCCAAATGGCTTTTATGCTGGGATTGTCCAATGCTTTTTGGAAGTCCTCGCAACGTTCATCGTCCGTTCCTGCAAAATGATTGTCCTTGCTGAACACGTTTTTTCCCACGACTACTTTCAACCCCCAACTATTCAACAATGTCTTGGCTTGTTCCACTTCTCTATTTCTATTTTTCAGGATTCCAGATGGGGCAACGATCGCAACAGTGTCGCCTGCTTTTAGATAGGGAGGTCGTATCAAGGTCTTTTCTGTTTTAAATGCTGCATTCTCTTGAGCAGAAACCCTACTTTCCCCAAAGAAAAACAGAGTACAACACAACATGATGATTAGTGTATTTTTTGACATATTGTAAATGTACATTTTTTTTCTAAGTCGTAGTCAAAATGCGTACTTTTACGGCTTCAAATTAGTCTTGAAAGCCATGAGGCCAATTTGTTTTACGATCTCCTCGAGTACAGTCGAGAGATTTTTAATTTTAATAGAAAGGTCTCGACTGTACTCGACCCGCATTACAAAGCATACAATGAGTCAACCAAAAAGATATACGATTACAGCAGCATTGCCCTATACCAACGGACCAATTCACATTGGACATTTGGCTGGGGTCTATGTTCCTGCCGATATTTATGCACGTTACAAGAGATTAACAGGAAATGATGTTGCCTTTATTTGTGGAAGTGACGAGCATGGTGTTCCCATTACCATAAAGGCGAAGAAAGAAGGCGTTACTCCTCAAGACATCGTGGACAAGTATCACACCATCATCAAACAATCTTTTGAAGACTTCGGAATTACCTTCGACAACTATTCACGAACATCTGCCAAGATTCATCATGAGACGGCATCGGAATTCTTCAAGACACTATATGACAAAAACGAATTCGTAGAGGAAGTATCCAAACAATTGTATGATGCCGATGCCAATCAATTCCTAGCAGATAGATTCGTAGTAGGTACTTGTCCAAAGTGTGGCAATGAGGAAAGTTATGGAGACCAATGTGAAAACTGTGGAACGAGCCACAATGCAACGGATTTGATAAATCCGAAATCCTCCATAACAGGCAATGTTCCGTCTTTGAAGGAAACAAAGCATTGGTTTCTACCGTTGAATAAGCATGAGGCATTCTTAAAGGAGTGGATTTTAAAGGGACATGAAAAAGATTGGAAATCCAACGTCTACGGACAAGTAAAGTCATGGATAGACGATGGTTTGAGACCTAGAGCCGTGACCAGAGATTTGGACTGGGGAATTCCCGTTCCCGTGGAAGGAGGTGAAGGCAAAGTCCTTTACGTTTGGTTTGATGCTCCGATTGGATACATCTCGGCAACCAAGGAATGGGCTGCGAGAGAAGGCAAGGATTGGGAACGATACTGGAAAGATGAAGATACCAAATTGGTACACTTCATAGGAAAGGACAACATCGTATTCCATTGTATCATCTTCCCAGCCATGTTAAAAGCAGAAGGATCTTACATCTTGCCTGACAACGTACCAGCCAACGAATTCTTGAATTTGGAAGGCAACAAGCTTTCCACTTCCAAAAACTGGGCGGTGTGGTTGCCAGAATACTTGCAGGATTTTCCAGAGAAACAAGATGTGTTGCGTTACGCCCTGACGGCCAATGCGCCCGAAACCAAGGACAACGACTTTACTTGGAAAGATTTCCAGGCAAGAAACAACAACGAACTGGTTGCCATTTTTGGAAATTTCATCAATCGTGTTGCCGTTTTAACCAACAAATATTATTCTGGTACAATACCAACGCCAAATGCATTGTCTGAGATAGATGAAGAGACATTGACGGCCGTAAAGACATATCCTGCCGTAATATCGAGTTCCATAGAACGTTATCGTTTTAGAGAAGCCAGCCAGGAATTGATGAATTTGGCTAGATTAGGAAACAAGTACTTGGCAGATGAAGAGCCTTGGAAGATAGTTAAAGATAACCCAGAAAGAGTAAAAACAGTAATGTATATTTCATTACAAATAGCTTCTGCTTTGGCTACTTTGAGTGAACCTTTTTTACCATTTACCTCTGCAAAACTAAGAAACATATTAAACATCGAAGATAGCCTCGCGAACACTTGGGAAGACGTTGCCACAAAAGACATATTGTTACCGGCAAATCACCAATTGGGAAAATCCGAGTTATTGTTTTCCAAGATAGAGGACAACGAAATACAAGCACAACTGGATAGATTGGAGGCCAGTAAAAAGGTAAACGAAGCAGCCAACAAAGTCGTGGAACCTCAAAAGGAAACCATCACCTTCGAGGATTTCACAAAGCTGGACATTCGTGTCGGTACCATTTTGGAAGCAGAAAAAATGCCAAAGACAAAGAAACTCTTGATATTGAAGGTCGATACGGGAATAGACACAAGAACCATAGTTTCTGGCATAGCCGAAAGCTTCAAGCCAGAAGAGATAATAGGAAAGAAAGTAACCGTTTTGGTAAACCTTGCTCCAAGGGCATTGCGAGGAGTGGAAAGTCAAGGAATGATTTTGATGACTGAGACACCAGAAGGCAAATTGGTATTTGTAAATCCCGATGATGCTAATGTAATTAATGGGCTTCACATAAGTTAGAATGAATAAAAAACATATTGCCCTCATACTTTTCTTACTTGTCTCCTTGACATCCACAGCTCAAAGCAATTGGATTATCATAGAAACAGATTTGGCTGGCGAGTATGTAAATCTAAAAGACGCTTTACCCATAGTTGATGAGCAAACAGGCAATACAGCTTTCTTTTTGAGGGAAAAAAAGCAAATGATTGCATATCTCTATGACGACAATCAAAAATTGATATCTAAAGTAGTCGTAGATGATTTACCCAAAAAAAATAAAAGCATCGTAGGTCACTCAATAAAGAATGGCAATTATGTTTTGTTTTTCAAGAACAATGCAGGTTCTAAATTTGGCTGCTTAAAAGTAAATTTCAACTCCAAAGACTTTAACTTGATCAAAGATTTGGACATTGATTTCGGTCGAGAATTGTTTATAGAGAGTTTTAGCAACAATGATAGGTTTCACTTCCTAACTTCCATGGAAAAATCTTCTCGATTAAATCTATACACATTAGACAATGACTCCAATCTGTCCAAAAAGGAGATTTTAATTCCTGAATCTGAAATTAAAACAGACAATGACATCTCAGTGGATTTTCATAGCGTCATTTGTTCTTATGGAACAAAAATCAATAAGATCAATGTTGGAGAACCCTTGGCTTTGGAAGCCGTGACAGCCAACACGAAAATATATTTCAAAGACGACAAAATCATACTTACCAACAACTTTTTTGGAAAGAGAACCTATGTCATCGACATAGACGTAACCGATGGCTCTTCAAAATTCAATGTTATTGAAAACAATGGTTTTGTAAAAGGAGAATTGAAATCCGGAATCAATTCCTTCATACTTGACAAATATTATTTTAGCGTCTATTCCACAAATCAAAAACTGGTACTTTCCATTTACGACTATCCATCGTTCAAATCAATCAAAACCTATAAAGTCGGAAAACATGAAACCATCGATTTCAAGAATACAAAAATGACCCAAAGGATTGTAGATGCCGAGCATGGAGAGCGTGTACTTGATAAGACTTCCAAATTTTTAAGAAAGATTTCGAATTCCAATTTAGGTGTCGTTGCCTATAAAAGCAATGACAAATACGTCGTCACCATTGGATCCAGTCAATTGGCAGGTAACGACCTTTCTATAGTTAGCTTTATGTTGGGCGGCATCGTTGGAGGTGTTTTGTATCATTCCTTTGCCGGGTACAATCAAACAAAATCCATACAGATACAATGTTTGTTCAATGACCATTTCGAACATGACACCGGTACGATTCCTGAAAATGGGTTTGATAGGATAAACACGTTCATAAAAGATTTCAAAAAACTACACGTACAATCAGTTTTCAAATACAAAGGACACTATGTTTGGGGCTCATTCAATAAGAATTCAGGGTTTTATCGTCTTTATATGTTTGATTAAATTGATTATAGTTTATCACTCACATCGATTACCTTCATTTTAAGCTTATGTTTTCCAAGAGTCTACAATTGTTTGGATAAATTCAAATAGTGTTTTTAGTAGAGAAAGATTCTTTTCCAACTCGTTCATTTTTCAAGGACCATTACTTCATCTTTTTATTGAAAAAATGACATGTCATTAAAACCGGAGAGACAAGCAGTCTGCTTTTCATATCAATTGCATTAATCGCAATAGAATGAGATTTGTTTTGAAACAAATATGCATTTCAACCCAAAATAAGACACTATCATCTATTAATCAGGTATATTCATCAATTGCTTTATTGGTTTTTTCTTATAAAATTTAACTTTCCATACAAACAATTCTAGACAGATTATGAAAAAATTAATTTTTTTAATGTGCACCATGACATTCATTGGTTGTGGCTCATCTAAAGTAGTACGTACTTCAAAAAAGGTAATTAAAGGGAACTGGACGCTTCATTCTGTTTCTCACAATCAAACGGGTACGTATGACATCACCCTTTTAAATGATGCTTCCAAAGGATGTTTTGAAGGTAGCTCTTGGCAATTCATCCCCAATAACAACACTGGGATTTATACAATTAGCAATGATGGTTGTAGCAATGGAGAACGTCATTTCATATTTACCATTGATGAAATCGATGAAGTTACAGGGCTTTATGATTTTTTACTAAAGCCTACAGATCAAAAAGGAAAAAGCGCGACCAACAAAGGCTTTAGATTACGATTAAAGGAACTATCTGAGACAACCATGCAATGGCAACAAACCGTAAATCTAGATGGAAAACCATTTACAATCAACATGAACTTTTCAAAACTATAATATTATGAAATCAAGAATTAATATATTTATGACAACAGCATTCACAATACTTTTTATCTCGATCATATCAGGCTGTAGTGCAGTGAAAAATGCTAACAACAAGCAAAAGGGAGCAGTAATAGGCACTACTGGAGGCGCTATTCTTGGAGCCATAATTGGCAATAATGTCGGAAAAGGTGGAAATGGAGAACTAGGTGCTGTCATTGGCGGCGTTGTTGGTGGTACTGCTGGTGTGCTCATTGGTGCAAAGATGGATAAACAAGCACAAAAGATCGAGGAAGAAATTCCTGGCGCTGTTGTTGAACGAGTTGATGACGGCATTGTAATAACCTTTGATGAGAACAGTGGTGTTTATTTTGACACTGCAAAGTATTCTGTAAATTCCGCATCCCAACAAACGCTAGATAAACTAGTGGCCATTTTTAAAAAATATCCGGACACAAAAATTCTCGTCGTCGGTCATACAGATAATGTTGGAAGCGATGAAAACAATATGAATTTATCTAAGAACAGAGCATCTTCAGTAACAAGTTATCTAATAAAAAAAGGGATAAGCAATGGGCGTTTAACAACAAATTGGTATGGTGAATCTCAACCAATCCATAATAATGGCACAGCTGAAGGTAGAGCAAAAAACAGACGAGTGAACATTGCCATAATACCCAATGAAAAAATGATTAGCGATGCTAAAGCACAGTCTTCAGAAAACTAGACTTAATTTAAATCCCCTCTGAAAAGCAATAAAAATATGGTACAAGACCTTGTTAAAATAAAAAACAAGGTCTTTTTTATGCTTTCAAACTAATGCAAAAATCCATTCAGGAATTGACAAAAAAACAAGTATTTTATCAATTGACGATTAATTTCTTAACCTGCTTCCTATCGTTTTCATCTATGACCTTAATGAGGTATATTCCACTCTTCAAATCGGAAATACTCAATTTCATTGCTCTTTTATTCAAATCATGAGAAACGATGTGTTTGCCACAAGCATCGAGAATGTCGATGTGCTTTAGTTTTTTTGTTCCCAACAAGAACAAATCATCCTTTGCCGGGTTGGGATAGAATTTAAAGACTTCCGTATTGGTCATTTCTTCATTCAAGACCGTTTTGGACGTTTCACATCCATTGGATGCCCTTACCGTTATTTTGTTAACTTCCACGACATCTTCAAAAATGGAAGAATGTTTCCAATCTTCATCGTTTATTCTATATTCATATGCTCCAATTTGATCCACATCGATTGTTAAAGTGCCATCCTCCAATTCGTAGGTAACGATTATGGACTCTGGTATTTCTATGTGAGTAAAGATGGTGACCTCACACCCATTGGCATCTCTAACGGTAATGTCGTAGTCATTGGAAGTGAGATTCGAAATTACATTCGACTTTGAAAATGCTCCTTCATCGATTTTGTAGAGATAGGGCTTTTCTCCTCCCGACACTTGAATTTCTATTCTACCTTCTTCATTGCAATGCATGGGAATTATTTCTTCTATCTTTAAATCGCACGCCTCCATGAGAATGACATTGCTATTTGCAAATGACATTCCACATACCATAAAACAAAAGAAAATACGCAGTGCCTTCATCATATGGATCCTTGATATTAGTTAGAGTAGTTCTATTTCATCTATTTCTATTTATTGTTTTCCATCTGTAACCTGTTACATTTATTTAATCATTTTGCCGTTATCCGATCTTTGATCATGAACGTTTCATTCGTCAATGTCTTTATTGTCGAAACAATGTCATTTAGATTGTATTTGACAAATTCCTCGTGCCAGAAGTCGTTGGTTGGCTCGTTTCATTTCGCATTGCCTAAACATAAACAGATATTTATGGGTTTTTATTGTTTATTTATGGTCTAGTGGTTACATTGGGCCTTTAAAACACATGACTTGATGACCCAACTAACAGCATTCTTAACCTCCAAGACCCAACTCCCAGAAGCTTCGATAAAAAATACCATTGCTCTTTTAAATGAAGATTGCACCATACCTTTCATTTCGCGTTACCGAAAGGAACGCACTGGCAATTTGGATGAAGTGCAAATTGGTGAGATCGTTAAATTCAAAGAACAATTTGAAGCTTTGGAGAAACGAAAGGTCGCCATTTCAAAAGCTTTGGAAGAACAAGGTGTCTTGACCGAAGAATTGAAACAAAAAATAAACGCCACCACAGATTTAATTGCGCTTGAAGACCTGTATTTGCCATACAAGAAAAAACGCAAGACAAAAGCTGAAACTGCTCGTAAGAATGGTTTGGAACCATTGGCAAAGATCATTATGAGTCAAAATGCAAATGATGTGGAATCCATCGCCAACAAATATGTGAAAGGAGGAGTCACAACGATCGATGATGCTTTGGAAGGCGCCAGACACATCATTGCCGAATGGATCAATGAACGCACCGACATTAGAAACAACTTGAGAAATCAATTGGAACGTCACGCAATGATTTCCACGAAAGTGGTCAAAGCCAAGGCTGATGATGAAAAGGCTCAAAAATTCAGGGATTATTTCGAATGGGAAGAAGCATTGAGTCGTATTCCTTCCCATAGACTACTTGCCATTTTAAGGGCAGAAAGCGAAGGATTCATTCGTGTAAAGATAAACATAGACGACGTTCGTGCCTTGGAGCGCATGGACAACAAAATAATACGAAGCAACAATGCCTCTGCCGACCAAATCGAATTGGCAATTTCCGATGCCTACAAACGTCTGTTGTTTCCATCATTGAGCAACGAAGCGCTACAAAATGCGAAGAACAAGGCGGATGAATCCGCAATAACAGTATTTGCAAAAAACCTAAAACAATTGCTATTGGGTTCTCCCATCGGTGAAAAACGAGTCTTGGCCATAGATCCAGGTTTCAGGACGGGTTGCAAAGTAGTCTGTTTGGATGCTCAAGGAAACTTGAAATACAACGAAACCATTTATCCACACCCCCCAAAGAATGATAGCATCGGGGCTATGAAAAAAATAAGTTCTTTGGCCGAAGCCCACAATATTGAGGCCATAGCCATAGGAAACGGAACGGCCTCTCGTGAAACCGAAGCTTTGATTAGAAAGATTCGTTTCAAGAACGACATCCAAGTATTCGTGGTCAGCGAAGCTGGTGCCAGCATATACTCCGCCTCCAAGATTGCCCGTGAGGAATTCCCGAATTACGATGTTACCGTACGAGGTTCCGTATCCATTGGAAGGCGCTTGCAGGATCCTCTTGCCGAGTTGGTAAAGATCGACGCCAAATCCATTGGAGTTGGACAATACCAGCACGACGTGGACCAAAACAAGCTTCAAAAATCGTTGGACCTAGTCGTAGAAAACTGTGTAAACTCAGTTGGAGTAAATATTAACACCGCCAGCAAATCTTTATTGAGTTATGTTTCTGGAATAGGTCCCAAATTGGCCGAAAACATTTTTAACTACAGAGTCGAAAATGGTGTTTTCGACTCTAGAACGTCTATTAAGAAAGTACCTCGATTGGGAGGAAAGGCCTTTGAGCAAGGAGCTGCCTTCTTGAGAATAAAAGACGCAGAAAACCCTTTGGACGACTCTGCCGTACATCCTGAAAGTTACAAGGTTGTCGAAAAGATGGCCAAAGACGAAGGCATTTCTGTTTCCGAGCTGATTGGAAACAAAAATGTACTTCAGAACATAGCATTGAAAAAATATTGCACTGAAACCATCGGACTGCCCACCCTTGAAGACATCATCAAGGAACTGGAAAAACCTGGTTTGGACATCAGGGAACAAGCCAAGGTCTTCACCTTCGACCAAA
The DNA here is from genome assembly GCA_020631395.1 of Bizionia sp. Classification (GTDB taxonomy): domain Bacteria; phylum Bacteroidota; class Bacteroidia; order Flavobacteriales; family Flavobacteriaceae; genus JAHDHI01. The sequence continues at coordinate 14,901 of JAHDHI010000067.1, read as the reverse complement.
ACATAAAGACCATTACCGATTTGCATTCTGGACAGTTGCTTCCAGGCATCGTCAACAACATTACCAACTTCGGTTGCTTCGTGGACATTGGAATAAAAGAAAGTGGACTGATTCATGTTTCCAACCTAGGCGACAGTTTTGTAAAAGATGTGAACGAGCACGTGCATTTGCATCAACAAATAATAGTTAAGGTATTGGAAGTGGACGTCGCCAGAAAACGCATTCAATTGAAATTGCATAAATAAAAAGATGTATTTTGAGTCCCTCTTCTTACGATATTGAACTTATAATGTTAAATTAAAAAGATGCCCGCCTTCGCTGGAAGTTACATGCTAAAAATAGCCTACCATCCCATTTATAGACATCCCCTGCCAGAAGGACATCGTTTCCCAATGCTCAAGTACGAATTGTTACCTGAACAATTGTTACACGAAGGAACTTGTACCCAAACCAATTTTTTTGAGCCAGAGCGCATGCCAAATGAAAACCCCATCTTGGCCGTTCACGATCCAGAGTATTTTTACGACCTCCTTAATATTACTTTAGACAAGCGTGCTGCAAGAAAGATTGGCTTCCCTTTGAGCGAGGTTTTGGTGGAACGTGAGATCGTCATTGTAGACGGTACCATAAAAGCCAGTGAATTTGCCATTGAAAATGGCATTGCAATGAACATTGCTGGTGGTACGCATCACGCCTACACCAATCGTGGAGAGGCCTTTTGTTTGTTGAATGATCAAGCCATAGGAGCAAGACATCTGCAAAACACGGGATTGGCTAAAAAAATACTGATTGTCGATTTGGATGTACACCAAGGCAATGGTACCGCAGAAATCTTTGCTGAAGATGATTCCATTTTCACCTTTTCCATGCATGGGAAACACAATTATCCCTTTAAAAAAGAAACTAGTGATCTGGATATCGCCCTTGAAAACAATACCAACGACAAGGACTATCTAGACATTTTAAAGCAAACGATTCCCAAATTGATAGAAGACCAACAACCGGATTTCATCTATTACCTTTGTGGTGTCGATGTAATTGCCGATGACAAGTTGGGAAAATTGGGGCTAACCATAGAAGGTTGCAAACTAAGGGACAAATTCGTTTTGGAAACCTGTAAATCGCATGACATTCCCATCATGTGCAGTATGGGAGGCGGGTATTCTCCAGACATAAAAACCATAGTCGATGCACACGCCAATACATATAGATTGGCACAAGACATCTTTTTTTAAGCCTATCACAAGAGAGTTATCCCCTATCTCTAAATTAAATTATTAAAGGGCCTGAAGAAACAAAAAGCCAAAACCGAGGCAAAGCAATGGCAAAGCCCACAATTTGTAGATGTTGTACTGTGGTGTCTTTTTCTTATTGAGTTTGGCATTCAATATCTTTCGAGTCTTCCCATTGTACTTGATCCAATTGGCAAAATGTATTCCTATGGAAGCCAATACAAACACCGTCCAAGCTTTTTCGCTTGACATCGAATCAAAGTGCATCTGGCTGAAAAAAGCTGCAAAAAAGCACCCTAAAAGAAATAGCAAAGTTATTTGAAGCAATGATGTGTATAGCAAGGCTATGGTATTCGCCTTTCGTTTGAAGCGTTCCTTGTAAAACAGGAATATGCCAAAGAAAAATTTATCGAAAATTGTCATAATTAAAGTATTGAAGCAAATATACGGCACGACAATCAAAAACTGTTGCATTTTGGTATTTTACTAGAAAGACATCTCCACGATCATACTCATTTATTTCTACTCGGATTGGCAATTATCTTTTGAATAGGCAAATTTTATGATGATTGTCAACCTATGTTCCATGTAAGTTTAGAACTCTACAAATGAAAATCATCAAAATCGTAAAGGTTTTGAAATGCAATGAAAAACAATTGGATCAAAGTTAAGTCATCATAGGCTCATTCTTTAAACTCACTGGCATTCAACACTTCACTCATAGATTCAAACAGCAAAGGATTGTCATAAGATTCACCCCGTTCAAACGTGTCTCAATCGACTATTCTCATAGTATGAAAAAAACCTGAAAAAAAAGTAACCCAAACATAAGTTGGAGACGCCCAAATGACTACTTTTGCGCCCCAAAATTCATACACATACATGATTTCAAAAATAAGATTGTCCCTTACGTTACCGCTGTTTTTACTAGCCATCCATTCAACATATGCCCAATTGGAAGCTCACTTAATAGATGGTGAAGGTTGGGCAAAAGGTGATTTAGTGGAAATTGGCATCAATTCTCTCGGTGTCTACGGTGCCAATACGGACAACAAGCCTTCCTCATTCCATGACAATAGAGAACAAGATGGAAACAACATTTTCGGGTTCATTGCAAATCCCCTTAATGATGGTTGGGTAGACTATGATGGTGATTTCTTTACCCCAGGAGCACCAGAGGAGGGGTTTTCCATTGAAATAGACAACACTAACTATAGCAACAACAATTTTGAAAACCTTTTTCAGATACCGGGAAGCGTTAAAAATGTAAACGTCTTATCTTCTGATTGTTTTGATGATACAGCCCAAATTTTTTGGGAAGGCAATGCCGGAGGACTCAACATCAAGAGATATTACAGTGTAACCAAAGATGGATTGTTCATTCAAATGACGACTTCCATAAAAAACATCACGACTCAGGACAAGGCCAATGTATACTTCATGCACAATGTCGACCCTGACAACAACATTACCTTAAGTGGCTATTATGAAACAGACATGCAACTCATATCGCAGGCAAGTTCAACGAGTGACAATTTAAGTCTGGTTACGGCTTATCAAGCTCCGCTGGGTACGCCACAGGATATGGATGGGGCATATGTAAGCTTGTTTTCTCGCGATGAATTGGCAAGAGTCTCCTATGGTGGCTTTAACAATCGAAATGCCCAAGCAGCATGGAATGGAACAGGTATTCACATCAATGTAGAAGGCTCTACGACCAACAATGTCGATGAGGCCATTTCCATTTCCTTCAATTTGGGAACTCTCGCACCAAATGAAACAAGAAAGTTCACCTATTATTACATCCTAAAGGAAATTGATGAAACCTTTACGCCAATAATTGTAAATGTCTTTCAAGAAAACCCTTCAACTTGCAATGGGACTGACGGGAAAATCGTACTCTCTGGTTTAATTTCAGGAGATCAGTACGACATTAGCTATTCAGATGACTCCACACCTATTCCAGAGCAAACATATACGGCTGACGAAAATGGGGAAATTTCACTTGACAATCTGGATTCTGGAACATATTCCGATTTGACGTTGAGCTTTGTTGGATGTAGTACAGCCATTGAAACGACGTTTGAACTCATAGACCCAACACCGCCAGATTACTATTTCACAAAACAAGATTTAACGAATTGTGCCAACTTGAATGGTAGAGTGACAATACATAACTTGACACCTTATACGAATTACTTGGTGTCCTATGAATTGAATGGGGAATTGATTTCTCCGAGTGAATTTACTGCAAATTTCAATGGTGAAATCATTTTCTCCAATCTTGGGGGAAGCATATATTCCAATTTCACCTTAGAGCAATATGGCTGTATTACTTCAAGTACGGAAATCATAGAAATAACTGAACCTGAGAAACCGACTTCTTTCCCCATACCAGAGCAATTTTATTGCGATGAAGATTATGATTATGTCACCTCCATCGATTTAACTCCGACAGAAAGCTTCATAATTGGAACGGACACGCCTTCTGACTTCATCATTACCTACCATGAATCAGAACAATCGGCAATAGATGGCATAAATTTAAATGCTACGGCATATACCACTCCTGGAATGAACAGTTTTACATTGTATGCAAAGAAGACTAACCATAGCAACCTTTGCTATTCGTATATTCCTTTTACAGTAAACATAAATCTACCTCCAACATTCGATTTCGAAGATGGAGCGATATGTGTAAACAATGACGATACGGTCAACTTTGACTATGACCTCCCTAGATTGACAACTGGGCTATCCAACACGCACCATAATTTCAAATGGTATTTCGAAGGCAACTTAATCGTTGGAGAGAATCTAAATGAATTAATAGCAAATGACTTTGGTCTCTACTCTGTTTCTGCCACAACCATCGAAACTGGTTGCTCCATTACCAAATATGCAACGGTTCATCCTTCTGGCCCTCCAAAAATCCTAGAGGTCGATATCATATCGATTCCTTTCTCCGACAACCATACTGTGACGATAAATGCATTTGGCTTTGGTGATTATGACTATGCCATAGACAATGAGCAATATCAGTCATCAGCAACATTTACTCATATCTCTCCAGGTTTTCATGAATTTCACATAAGAGACACCAACGGGTGTGGCCGTGTAACTGTAGAAAAAATGCTCATAGATTATATGCATTTCTTTACCCCTAACAATGACGGATTCAAAGATTATTGGCAAATTATAGGCGCCCGACATTTAAGAAATCCTAAAATATACATATACGATAGATTTGGAAAATTGTTAACACAGCTTAAACCTAACTCAAGAGGTTGGGATGGTACTTTTCATGGCAAGGCATTGCCAGCTTCAGATTATTGGTTCAAAGTCATTTTTTTAGATGATGACAACAACCAAAGAGAATTCTCGTCTCATTTTACCTTGAAAAAATAGAGGCACTTTATTTTTCGTTGTACGAGGTTTATGCAACGCTATTTCAAGATGCTATGAGCTTTAAATCCTTAGGTTTGAGTTGGTGATTAAAAGTCGTCTCAAGGTTATTGCTCAATAATAAAATTTGTTCCATTACCTTTGTCTGATCTTCAATGGTGTTCCAAACTATATGAATACAAAATCAAGATATCCTGTACCATTTGACCTTTGCTATGCCCCATAACAAAGGTAGAACTTTTTTAGAAACTAAAGCAAAAATACCCTAAAGCACATAGTTTTAGCCTTTTTTAGACTAATAAAAAGCCTGCCAAGATAACTGACAGGCTTGCTTTATTAGTATTCAAACTATAGATTTAGATAGGTGAGCAATTCTTTTGCGTGACAACCAAAAGTGCCTAAGTGCACATCGGAAATGACTGCCACTTCTATTTTTCGTTTTAACTGCAAAGCATACGTGTTTTGTTTATGCAAAATACGCACCCTTATGTTAATTGAACATTAGGATTTAATTATCTTAATGACAAGTTGTTGTGAAATTATCTAAGGATTAACTTTTATTGTAAACTTGGATTACAATAAAACCATTAATGAATTTGAATTAGAAATTAATAACCATAAACGAGCAGCATGATCTTAACCTAGTGTCCACTTTTTTGTTGCATATCCAAAAAAAGAATGAAAGACTTATTGGATGGGAAAGCACAGTTTTAAGAGCATAAAAAAGCCACCCAAATAATGGCTTACTTTCTGAGTTTTATACTAAAAAAACTATATGTCTATTGATCTTATGAAAATTTGTTCGTCTTGAATAACTATGCACCCATTGTCGTATTCAGTAAAAAAATAATCACAACCTTTAGGCACTCTTGATTCAAAAGTGTTTAAAGCTTTAACAAGATGTCTTTTGTTATCTAAATTTAAAATTATTGAGCATTCCATTAATTCTCTAATTAAATCTAATTTAGATTCTGTCAATATTTTTAATTCAATATACTTTTTATGTTTAGTTATTTGATATTCGTTTTTATCTAAAACTATTGAATTATTTTTGCATTTAAATTCAATGCTCTCCTTTTGGTTAGTAGAACAACTAGTTACGAGTATAAAAACCAGACTCATAAGTAGCAGGCGCATCGTTCCACCAATCTTTAATTCTTCCAATAATACCTTTTTGAACTTTAAGTCCTTTTGGTTTTCCATAATTACTAATTATTGAATTTAGAGTTGTTATTCGAGGTGCAGCATCTACACCATCTTTTGTATAAAAATATTTAGTGCCGTCATTGCTTTTTCCGTAATAAACAGCTCCGTGACGAGCAGAACCATTACGATAAACAAATCTAGCAATAGAACTTCTAGGAACTAGATTATTTATATCGGTTGGTGTTGATTCATTTCGCAATATCCCATCGAATTCAATATGATTAGTGCCATTTCCTTCAGGATTTCTGATAGTTTCACCAGCAGTACCTCTATCACAAGACGTAAAACAACTGTAGTTATCTTTAGGGTCAATTCTGCCAAAAGGATTATCCATACTAAAATCGCCGTAAGAAGATTTTATTGATTGTGAAAAAACATTGTCCATTTTCAAAGTTTGTCCAGCTTTTACATTACCACTTCCATCTTTTTCCAATCCTGAAACCATTTTATTGGCATCATCCATAGAAATACCGTAATTTTCAGATAGTGTTTTTGCATTATCATTTTTCTCTGCAATTAGATTACCATTGCTATCAGGAACCCATTCTGGTGCCATTCCAGTAGGGTCAGTATAATTTATAGGATTCGAGAACGCATAATTATAAGAACTCCAACTCGGCATTTTCTCCGCTAACGGGTCTACACTTAACCAAATGCTCCACTTGGGGTTGTAATACCTAGCCCCATAGTAGTAGTTTCCGGTCTCCTCGTCCAGTTCCTTCCCATTGAACTTGTATGGCGTCAAATACATACTATTCTTCGTCATCAGGAGAACATCGGCTTTATACAATCTCTATTTATTAGAACAACTATTTAGTTTTTTCACAAATTTTCTTGATGGTTTTGTATACGATTCTATATCAAGCGGCAAAAGTATTTCTCTAATTGACTGAAATTCATCAATATTTAGACCGTTAGAAATTTTAGTAAGCTTAAAATCATTCTTGTCAAACTTTATAAAAGTACCTTTTATCTTAGTAATGTTAATAAAAACATTTCCTCCATTATTCAAAAGAATCTTAGTTTCTCTACTATTATGATTAACTAAATTCATTAACTTCTGTCCATTGCCTAAATACTTCATTAGTTTTTTATCGCCTACATATTTAGAATATTCAGTAATAACCGTGTCATAAACTAAAAAATCTGGTGTATAAATAGCTTGCTTATAAAAACTTTCTATAAAGCTATTTTCATTTAGTTTTAATAATTTATCAAAATTAATTTCACTTGTTATCCCAGATATTAATATAGGATTAACATCTTTATTTCTTATATCAACCTCTAAATAAAGCACCTCTTTTACTCTGACGTCTGTATTTGAAAGATTTTTATTGACAGAACAACTTAATAAAAGTAAAAACAAAACTATATTTTTCATTTTTTTAATATTATAGGTAAAAATGCTCCTTTACCAAATTGATTGGCATCAGCTTGATTTGGTTTTTCAGGTGGGTATTTCATTATTCCAGATGTCCCCCCTTCACCTCTAGGATGAGTAAAACCAAAAGTATGGAATATTTCATGTATTCGATTCATATTATTATCTTGAGAAGAGTTCATCATAATACCTTTTTTACCAACTGTTACGCCTCCAAGTGTCGAAGTAGTCCCATCTGAATTATTCCTCGTAGCGAATCGAGCATAAGACCTCGAATTTCCACGTGTTAAACTGTTCCCTATAGAATGACCATTTAGCATTTCTACTTTAGCCTTTTCTTCAGTCTGAGCTACCGTACCTCCTTCTTTAAATTCTAAATCATATCTAACTGAATAACCTTTGTATTCTCCTTCAGAGACTTTTTGATTAAGACTATTAAGATATTTATTGTGATTTTTATTCATTTTTTCTATTTGTTTTACAGTATAACCTTTAATAGTCTTTGTTTTCCCTCTAGTAGTAAAATACGTTCTATCCTCAGTTTGAACAAAATATACTGCCCTTATGGTTATGGTTTTATTTTTTTTATCAATTACCCTCACTCCATCTTCACCGTTAGGATCAATAAAATTCAAAGGATTGTTATGCACGTAGGCATAAGGGCTTTCAAAATTATTCTTCTCCGCCAACGGATCCACATTAAACCAACGCCCAATTGCAGGGTCATAGTTTCTTGCTCCAAAATCAAGTGTCTTCCAATCGAACGGATCGTTGGATTCCTCCTTGCCTCCAAATCCATAGGGATGATGCCCAAGTGCGCCGATGTTTTCGTTGTATCCCTCATGTTTTAAACCAAAGGGGTAGTAGTTGGACTCCTCGACAATCTCGGCAGATTCAACCGAGTTGTCGTCATTGCTGTCCGAATAGCTCAATCGTATATTCCCCAAATGATCCTTGTATTGATAGACATAGTCGAACCCTCCCGTTCCATCAGGTTGCACATAGCCTTCCGGGTGATTGAAGAACTTCAACGTTTCACTTGTACTATTTTGTTCGTATTGGTAATTACCTGCATATTTTGTAGTTATCACGTCCAATCCGTTTTCAATTGTATACTTTGCAATCTTTGTGCCCAATGCATCATAAATATAAACAATATAATTGTTGGTTCCAACAGTTATTTCGGTAGGTAGATTCAAATGGTTATACTTTATGCTTGTGACGTTTTTGTTCCTATCGACAATTAGATTACCATTTGCATCGTAGTCATAATCGTCTCCTACCTCATTGCCATCAAAGAACCCTTTCACAACCGATTCTCCTCCCCAATTGTCATCCACAGACAACAATTTGTTCCCAGAATCATAGTTGTAAAATAGCCTATCTATCACATCACTAGACCCATTTTCTCTTCTGTCCAAGCGCAATAAGTTTCCATTCTTGTCATACTGTACGTTACTTGTACCATAATAATAATGACTAGGGAAAAGGGTGCCGAATATGGTTTGCATACCTCTGGCATTTTTCAATCTATCCAACGCATCGTAATCATAACTGTATCCCCTCAATATGTTGGATGTGTTGTCTGTACGCCACAAGGCTTCACTAATGTTACCATTATAAAGTGGAGAACTACTTCTAGGGTCATTGTAGGACAACTCGAAACCAAACAAATCGTTCCCTAGGTTGTCGACATCGTTAATCTCCCTCAACCAACCGCGTATGTTGTATTTGTAGTCTATGTTTTGTAACCCTATCGATTCGGCTTCATCCGAGGCTACTGCCCCGCCAACTTTCTTGTTTATAAGTTGTCCTAGTTCATCATAGCTGTTGTTCAATATCAACTCGGGGGCATTGTCATTGATGGTTTGCGTTTGGGTGAGCAACCTCCACATGTGATCGTATGTGAATTTATCGACAACCACGATGGGAGCTGCACTGCCTTTTCTATGTATGGATTCTGAGGTAATCACTTTGCCGGCAAAATTCAAATCACTTTTTACAATGTCCACGGTATTTACATAGGTGTTTTCTGTCCCTACGTAGATTGGTCTGGCCTTATCATCATAATAGGTAACGTTAGTTATCCAATTATTGTTGTTGAGCACCTTTATCTTATTCACCGTTCCCAGAGAAGTGACATCCATCGAGATGGTTTCATCAAAAACAGTATCACCTTCATTCAATTTTATTTCAGAATCTGGCAAATGTTGGTAATTGTCATAATAATTCACCGTTAGCACTTCCATATTGGATGCATTGTTTGGAAATGCATTGTTGGAATAACCAACCATTGGAATGGACTCTTGCCCCACCAGCTTGTCTTCATACCATATTGGATTTGTTTGACTGTCCACCATATTTTGAATTTCCAATCGTACATCTGAATCAAATGGGATATGTTTGTATATTCCTGTGTATATTGTTCTTCCCAAAGCATCGTATTTGGTAAACAACCATTTGTCGTCTACACGCAGGTTGGCATCTTGTGTCAAGATGGGCCTGTTCAACCTATCATATACGATAAACTCCCAATCTTTTCCTGGTAATTTTTTTTCTACTACCCTATTCCTATAATCGTGATGATACGTATAGCAAAGTTTACTAATCACTTCTAGATCTGGAGATGGATCAGCAACGGTTTCATCGACAATGGCATCAGATCCTTTGGGTGGAATCACATAGGCCAATTTCCCCAAATCGTCATAAACATAATATGTGTCATAAGGTATGTCCTCACCAGTTACATCATAGCCTTCATAATTGTACTGCCTTGTTAGGATTACATTCCCTGACTTATCCAAAAACTCTTCCTTGGTATGTTTTTTACTATCCGTAGGTTTCCAATTTTCATCTTTGGTAGTGGTCTTGTACAATTCTCCAGCATCATAATAGCCATTGAAGACAAGTTCTGTTTTTCCTCTTTCATTGCCAATGAAAGTCACATTGAAGAGCTTTACCTCATTTGTTACGTTAACATTATAACTGGTTTTAACGGTATGGTCGTTGTCACTGCTTGGATCCATCATCCAATCTGTACCTGGAGCCCCCGTTTTTAAGACTCTATTGAGTGGAGACTGCTCAAACGCAATCTCCGAATAAGGATTGTTCGCATTGAAATTTGATTGATAGTAGGATACGGCTAGCGCATCTGCTCCATTGTCGACATATGCCCCATTACTTTGACTGGTTGAAGGGAATGGCAAGTAATCTTTTGTTTTCCTTCCCATGTCGTCATAACCTATATGCGTAATTTGATCGAAACCATTGGGAGATTGCCCTATGGCAATTTCTTGTTTGGCTCTGCCCAATCCATCAAAATATGTTATGTTTTTAATTACCGCATCGAAATTTATTAAGTCGTGTTCATAATAATGCTGGATTTCATATGGGTAAATTATTGTATCAGAATAAAAAACAAGCCAGTTACCTTCTATTTTAGCTTTATATTCTGTTTGTTCACCATAGGCATTCATTAGATAACCCAATTCAGTATCAGGAATTTGATATTGTGTCTCCAAATAATGTATTTGGCCTAACTTAATATTACACGCCTGTCCTAATTGAGCTTGTAAAACTAACGTTATTACATATCCGTCAATTGAAACATATCCATTACCATTACCACTACCTCCCAAAAAACACTCTTCGTAATCTAAATTACTACTTCCATACTGCATAGGAGGATCTTGAGATACAAAAGTTGCAGTAATTGATGTATTGATTTCAGCATTCGACTGCTCATTTGGTAAATAGAAGAATAATTCCCCATTGGAAATTTTTACAAAATAACCTGTAGGCCCAGATTGGTCTTGCAACTCACCAAGCTCAACGGTTACACCTTGCAATGGAGCCATTTGGGCAATTGAACCAGTTTTTAATCTAAAAAGATTAGAATTCCATTGACCTTGCATTGCAAAAGTTAAAATGTTATTTGTAATTCTTACTTGTGCTTGTACTTGGACTTGAGCTGGGTCAGAACCTTGATTATAACCATAAAACAGATCATAAGGATATAAATTTTTCGTATAGTTTTCATAACCCCCATCATATTCTGTTTGATAAGTTGTCGTCAAAACATAATTCTCAGTATTGGTTTGTGCAAAAACGGAATGAAACACCAAGAATGATGCTATTATATAAAGAAATTTTTTCATGGTTTTTATTAGTTCTGAGATTTGTAATTGTATTGGGTTTCACTTAATATGTTGCGCTCTCTATCACTAACCTTTATGAGCCTGTTGAATTCATCATACTCATAATATGAAATCTTCCCATTCACATCCACAATACTGGTAATGCCAACTAGCGGATTGTATGTGAATGTTGCTATTTGAATGTTACCATTACTATTGTCATTGATTACAGTCCTTAGCTTATTCAGCCAACTTCTAAAATTGTATTCGCCACTCGAATTCACATCATAGTTGGACACCTCATTCAAATAGCCCAGAGTTTCATTGTATTCATTTAGAAACCAAGCATTCACATCGGTATATTTTGCACCTACTATTCTAGCAATGGGGAGGGATCTATTGTATCCCCATAGCGTTATGATGGGGTCATCGTCTTTCGTCGTCTCTTGCAATACGTTACCGTTACCATCAAATCTATCGTTGCTATAACGTTCCATCATATTGGAATCTTTTATGAGTATTCTGCTGGAAGAGTTTGATTGTGCATATGCTGGAGTATAATCATATGCATAATTTGGTGTTTCCAACTTGTAGGTTCTTTCAAAAAATATGCCCGCACTGGAAGAAGTGTATTCGTGTATTTGTGCAGAAACGACATCGTCATTTACCTCCTCGACGATTTCTATTGGAGCGATTATGTTCCTTTGCGTCATTGCTCTATACATATTAGGGACCTCATCTTGGTGCCAATTGCCAAATTCATCTTGCCAAAAATTGGTTGTTCCTGATTGAAAGTCCAATGAATACCTATATTTCGTCTTATGGGTATTCCCCTTCGAATCATCAAAACTCGTGCTTGCCAACAAGTTCCCGTGAACATAGGTGTTATTTGTCGTTTTACTGATGCTTATGGCTTCATCGTCATAATAATTTGTTCTTGTAATGCTGGTAGGGGACAACCCAATACCGTGATATACGTCGTAGAACGACCATATCCAAGCAGTTGGCCCGGTATGAGGCGAGTAACCAGTTGAATTGTTGTAACTCCATCCTCCATACCCTATGGGCCTGTCAAACAACCTGTATTTCAATGACACGACTTTCTTATCGACATTGGGATTTTCAACATCTCCATAAGTCTCGTATGCATAATCATTCTTAAAGACTTTATGGCCTTGCTCGTTTACATAGGTATAGCTCTTTAAATTACCGAATGACCTGTTCCAATTTGGCTTGGGAGCAAATGGATGTGACTCTCCTGTAATGTTTGTGAATTGATAATATGCGTTAAATTGATTCAGCATTATACCACCTATAGGCACTGGTGGATATGGACATACTTGAGGAGGTGGCCCAATAAGATATCCATCTAAATCCGTATGCCAATAACTGGTTTTATAGGATCGTTTTTGTATGAATTTTTCAGTATCGTATGAAGGTGGCACAGGGAAATCCAAAGCTCCCAAAGCATCGAAACTGTATCTTTTTTCCCCATTGTCGCCTTCCTTTATAGAGATGTTTTCATAGATTAAAGGCTCTGGGACATTTGAAGATAACGGGATTTGAGAAGACGAAAACCGTCTTGTGGTCATAGCAAAATATGCGTTTGGATTGTTTGTAGGGGAATAATTGTATGTTGTAGGATCTCCATAAATGATGCAAGTTTCATACCCCGAAACATATTGATTTCCATTTGCATCTGTTTCCCATATTGGTTGATTTGGAATGAAATGAACAGAATTACTGTAAGTCGGGTTTGTCACTCTTATTCCTGATACTGTCGAATAGACAAAATTCCAAGGAATGTGCGTCGCAAATTTTGGTAAATGGGATACTCTACCACTAGAGACACCTGTCACCGGAGAGTTATAGTTGTAATTTAGGTGTTCAGTATCATCTCCATCAAAATATTCTATTCTATCGACTCTAACTCCATTGCCTTTTATTGAAGAACCAGCTGCCGTGTAAGCATCCAAAGTAAAGTCGTTTGGCTCGTAAAAAAATGTTTTATGCCCAGCCGTTTGATATTCTATTTTCTTTAGCATGCCCATATGAATCGTTGAGGGGTTCACATTTCTATCCACACTTCCATATTCATAGACGACAGCTTCATTTATAGGAGGAAAAATATGATACTCGGGAGAATTGTCATTAAAGGTCGTATACACCTTTGGAACTAGGGATATTGCGTTGTTGTCATTGAAATAACCCCAAAAATCCTGCTCTGTGGATTTTCTATGCGGCAAGGCATGATCCGAATAATATTCGAATTCTTGAAAAAACTGGTCATTGACTCGAATGGCATCCAACTTTAATCTCTTATATTCAAAATTATTGCTAGTGGGCATATCCGGCGATAAAAAATAATCATGTTGAAAATCGATTTTTTTTACCAAGTTGTCATTGGCATCTTTTATTTTTACAGTGCTCAACTTCAATCCTCCATTTAGGTCAGCTCGAGTTGTATTGACAAATGAAATGTTGAAATAATCCGAAGCAATGCTACTTATTTTTTTAGAATTGATTATATAATCTGTCGTAGATGCTGCTGTACTGTTTTGTGTGTCATAATATGTCGTATTCGAAATGTTTGTATCCTCGCATTGTCGGTCAAAGCAAATCTTTCCCATTTCCGAGTTTTTAATTTGATATCGTATCGTCTCATCCTCATAATTGAATACCATCTCCAACGGGTCTTGAGATACAGTTGTCCAATGGTTGGGGTTCGTTGAAATGGTAACGCTCTTCAAATGCCATGAGGAATAAAAGTTCAAATGTCTTTGTCGTTTGGCTCTAGAAGACAGAAATTCCCATTGTGAACCGGAATTGTAGTGTGTTTTGGAATATTCTCTTTCGGAAAACAAGTACCTTGTGCCGTTTGTATCTGTTATGGTAAACGTCTTTAAACTTCCATCTGCATCCAATGTATGACTAAACTTAAGATTGTCATTGGATAGACTTACAATTTGTTTGTTCTTGTTGAATACGAATTTCCCACTTCTACCAAAAAAACTAAAGTAAAACAAGTCTGGTTGTGTGTCGTTTCTGGTTTCCATATTGTCTCCATTGATATTGTATCTGAAGAAATGACCTGAAGCGACTTCATTGTAACCTCCATTTTCAATCTGTCCGTTAAAATTTTCTATTTGGCTCATGATGTTGGTATGCAATATTCCTGAACCATGATCCGCATTCTTTAAATCATCCGGATGATCCATAACGGATCTTGTTATAACTCCACCAGCTGACAAATTCCATCCTGTGCCAACATAAGAAGGGATTTCTTCAACTCTTACTCCAGAACTACTATACGTAAGCCCAATTGGGAAAGACTTATTTCTCAATTTCATATTGAAAATTGGAATGTTATGAACGACCTTTCCTGAATTGTTGACTGAATCCTTAGCTATGGAAACTAAAGATGCAACGGTGGGAGAAGGGGGCATTCCAATGCTTTCCTGAGCAAGAATCAATATTGGGAATAATAAAAATAAACCACTATGGATTGGAAATCCATAGTTTTAAACAAAAGAATGAAATT
>JAHDHI010000004.1 GCA_020631395.1 Bizionia sp. | reverse complement strand
GCTAAGCTAAATGACTAATCCAATAAAACCCTTTTTTAAGGGGCGACTATTTAGGTTACATTACTTCCTCAAGAATGAAATAGGAATTGTTTCTTTGCTGAAGAATAAAAACTATTTTTATATAACTAAAATCAACATTATGCTATCTACAATTTTATTAATAGGAACACTCGTTGCATTTGGAGCTTACATCTACAAATTCCCTCCAAAACTCAATGCTTCCAACAATCACATTTGCATGGATTATTCCAAAGAACAAATGAATGAACTAAACGTCAACTTGGTGCATACCATGGTAAATGGCTACAAGGACAAACAACTTAGATACATACAAAATACCATGAGCAAGGATGCGCATTCCATTTGGTTTGATTTGGAAACGCTCAAGAAATTCATCTATCACACGGAAGTCAATACCAAGAAGAACAACAAATCCATCACCAGCAAGCATTTGGGGCTTCGCATATATTATGCAAACTATCCTGAACGAGCGACTTGGGGTGCTCCCTATTCGGATCTATCCGATTTTAACAACGACCCCATAACCCAACAATATTCGCACCTTCATACTTTGGTGGCCATACCAACCATTAGGAGAAAAAATGGAATCAATGCGGATTTCAACCCAATGGATGTACAAACCTATACTACTGGATTGAAAAACCTGGAATATTATTCCAACCCTGCGCCTTCCAATGTCATTCCTGCCATGACAGTTACAAAATCATCTAGAGCAACTTCCAACTCTTCCAGTGGGGCGCAAAACCATGGTAGTCTAATTCCGCCAGCCGATGGATCTGGAGAAGGCTTCTAATCAATAAAACATGTTAGAATATTATCCTAATCTAAGATGGTTGCTACTAGGGATAGAATTTTTTTCTGCCCTAGTTGCCTTTTTATATTTGCCCAAGTTGAAAGGTAGTTACTGGAAGTGGTTTGCATTCTATTTGATATTCATATTCATTCAAGAATTCATTTGGAAATTCACACATTCAATCCTGGAAATAAGAAAGCAAGACTACTATGTTTATTTTGGAATTCCTGTTCAGTACTTGTTCTTCTATTGGCTATACGCCTCTAAATCACTTAAAAACAAAAAATTATTCCTAATCACATCCATTATTTATCTGCTAACTTACATTCCTTTGGAAATATACAATCAGAAGGTAAAGACCGTATATTCAATAAATTTGACAATTGGAACCATATTGCTTACATTATTGATAGTTTTGGAGTTTATGAGGCAAATTAAAAATGACGATATTCTCAAGTTCAAAGAGAACAAGATGTTCTATATGAACATAGGCATCATATTGTTTTATATAGGCACCTATCCTTTTTACTCTCTTTACAATGAGTTTTTAAAAGCTCCTTATGTACACATTTGGAATATGTATTTTTTATATTCCTTGATAGCCAATTGCATTATGTACCTATTATTTACAGCTTCTTTTATATGGGGGAAACACAAATCACAGTAACGTTAATCATATTTAACATCATCTTTATTGCGTTCATTGGTGCAATAATCATTTTTATTCGTGAGTATCGAATTAAAAAGAAGGCACATGTAAAACAAATTCAAAACATAGATGAAACCCATAGGAGAGAACTCTTGGAAACCCAAGTGGAAATCCAAACGCAAACGATGCAATACATTGGAAGGGAAATTCATGACAACATTGGTCAGAAGTTAACACTGGCGAGTTTGTATACACAACAATTGGCTTTCGAAAACAAAGCACCACAAGTAAACAAGAGCATCGAAAACATTGGCGACATCATAAATCAATCACTTACGGAGCTACGCCTATTGTCCAAATCCCTAACTGACAATTCCATTGAAATACATTCCATCTCCGAACTCATCGAAGAAGAATGCAAAAAAATAAACGACTTGAAGAAATGCAACGTATATTTTACCAACGATTGCAAAACAAACATAAAATCCTATCAAATCAAGAGCATCGTATTCAGGATAACCCAAGAGTTCTTGCAAAACAGCATAAAGCATGCAAATTGCAAGAACATCACCGTATTGTTGAAATCCTTGGACAACCATATACAATTGACATTGAACGACGACGGAAAAGGATTCGATGCAAATGCCTCCAGCTCCAATGGCATAGGACTAAAAAACATAAGAAAAAGGACCGAATTGATAGGCGGTCTCTACACATTGAAAAGCCAAGATGGACTTGGCACCACATTAACCATAGACATCCCCCTAAAATGAAACGCACCATAGTAATCATAGACGACCATACTCTAATTGCCAATGCATTGAGCAGCATCATTTCCAATTTTAGCCAATTTGAAGTATTGTACACATGCGAAAACGGGAAAGACTTTCAAGAAAAACTAAAAACAAAGCCAGTTCCAAACATTGTCTTGTTGGACATCAGCATGCCCGTCATGGATGGTTTTGAAACCGCATCATGGTTGAAAGAAAATCATCCCAACACTTCTATAATGGCTCTGAGCATGCAGGATGACGAGCAAAGTTTGATAAAGATGATAAAAAATGGGGCAAAGGGTTACATGTTGAAAAATGTCCACCCGACAGAATTGGAAAAAGCCTTGAACACATTGGTTGAAAAAGGGCATTATTTCCCAGAATGGGCAGCAAGCAAAATATATACGAGCATTGGTGATGACAGCATAGATGCCAAATCGAAATTGGTGCTATCCGATCGAGAAGTCGAATTTCTCAAGTACACGACCTCTGAAATGACTTACAAGGAAATTTCCGAAAAGATGTTTTGTAGCCCCAGAACCGTAGAAAATTACAGAGACAGCTTGTTCGAAAAATTGGAGTTGAAAACTCGTGTCGGTCTTGCTGTATATGCCCTCAAGAATGGTTATTCGGAATAATTCGAAATCTATATTTCTTTTTTTAATCAAAAAATTGATGCCAATTCTTATTTTTACACGCCGTCAAATATACCTCCTATAAACTCTCCAATACCTTCGAACATACCATCAAAGGCATTGCCGAAATCCAACCAGGAAGCATCTAATTCCAAATCCGGTATGTCTGTCCAATCGGTATTTGGCGAAGCTGACAAGCCGCTCAACATTTCAGTTTTCATTTCCACATAGTCACAGACTTCTCCTGCCTTTTGATGGTATTCATCAAAATCCGAATGAGAGGAAAAAGTACTCATCCCCCAACACGAAAAATCCAATCCATCGTGCCATTTGCTGCTTCTGTGTGCTTTTTTCACTTCTTCAGGTTCATAGTATTTCTTCTTGCCATTCTCCTTAACCAATATCTTTCCTATGTTGGTTATGTATTCTTTCTTATTTGTCGGTGCTGGAGTACAATTTCTCATTTGTCTTTTATTGATTTTTTAATTGATCAAGCTTTCATTATTCATATGGAATACAATATATGACAAAAAAAGACCATCTAAATTTCATTTAAATGGTCTTCTTACACACTTCCTCATTTTTTAATCAATCTTCGGTGATCTCAATGGAGAATTCGACCTTTCCATTTGTCACGATGGATTCCAAAGTAATGGAATCAAAACAATACTCCACCTCCAGTGCATAGTTTCCTGCAGTATCATTTGCCCTGTTGATCATTGCGAATTCCCTAGTTTGGCAAGAGCAAGGTTCAAGACAATCGAAGTTTATGAATCTATCTGGTACGATATGTATTTTATCCAAGGGAAAGATGTCCGGCACCAAAGTCACCTTTGTAATTCTCAGCCCGTTGTATTTGATGTCGTTAAACGTATTGCAAACCGTTAGGTAGAACACTTCGGTATCATGTTCCTCTATCTGGTCATTGCTTCCATCACCCCAATGAAAGGAAAAACAAGGTTTAAAATCAATACCTGCTGTGACAGCATTAAATTCACAAGCCTCCATGAAAGGGTCCGGACAATTTGGGTCGCTCTTTACAACATTGTATTTTGTCTTGGCTCTTGAAACAAGTTCTTCATTTTGCGCTTCGGCATCTTCATTGCATCCTGAACAACCACAACCACAATCCTCTTCTGGGCAAGGATTGGGAATAAGGTTTGGAAGCCCCAAATATGCCAGGGTTCCAGGTTGCAAAGTAATATGGTTCACATCCACATCACAGCCAACGCCCATTACATTGGGCTTCAAAATGGCTCCCAATGTATTCTCGTCATCCTTTGCGATGTATATCTTGCCATCTGGTCCCAATTGCAAAGCTCCTACTGCATATCTCTTACCTCCATTTCTAAAAGTTCCTACTTGTGTCGAGCTTGGATTTGGCGCCGTCAAATCCACTTGAAATATGCGGCCAATGCGTCTTCCGGACACTAGGTTGGCATAATACAGTAAATCACTGTCGGGAGAGAATTCCACACCATACACATCTCTGTTGTTGGTTGTGGTTATGGGGTTGTTTATCGTAGTGTGGCTTCCCACATTTATAATTCCGGTGGCATTGTTGAAGGCATATACCAAGACATTGCTGTTCATCCCATTTGCAATCGCCAGTTTGACCCCATTGGGACTTCCTTTTAAATATCCCAATTCTGACACCTTGAGATTCATTGGCAAATCGTACTCATGAGACATCCCGCTAGAGGTTATCTTGAAGACGCGAAAAACGCCTTCTGCATTCATTATTCCAGAATTTGGAGAATCGTTCCCTTTTTGCAGTACGGTAATCACCCAAAAATCCTTGCAATTCTTGTGTTGCATTGCCGTAATCTTTTCACATGGGGAATATCCCTTCGTATTTGGCAAGGTCATCAGGCTGGACAACTGAGTAATGGTCCAAGACGTTATGTTTACCAAAACACCATTGAAATGGTTGTATGGAGGGTTTCGGTTGGACGATCCATCCATGGTCAACACATAGTATTCGTCATCATTGCCTGGGTTGGGTACGATAATCGCCGATTGTGTGGACGAGTAGTCTCCCAACAAAGGTGTTGATGGGTTCTTCACCGTATGCGTGTGATCCCAAATGGTTTTTCCATCTGTATAGAACAACAAATTTCCATTGGCATCGGAAATGGATGCACAGCCTTCATTTCCAGATTTTGAAGGTGGTGCTATTGCTGTTGTTGTTGGAGTTGGTGGGTTCGTAGAAAAGTCCAATCCTGCTTTTCTTCCAAATGCCCAATTTTGATTAATTCTTGACATGATAATTTATTGATTATTTTCCTTACTCTATTTCCTAATAGGGGCTTTTCAGGTTGCCTCCCCTTTTTCATCTGTTCAAAGGTATATTTGTACTACATCACATGGCAGAGTTCAGAAACCTCAATTTCAAAGGTCATTTAACCCTATTCACAAAATGTCTGGCTTAGTGCTTGTATTCCCTTTTCAGTAATTCTCACTTGCTTTCTTCAATAAAAAAACGCCCATTCATTGAACAGGCGTTTTTTAATGACTACAATATTAATCATCGTTATTTTACGATCACTAAAATGTCTTAGTAACCCCAACACTCGTCACCTTGTCGTCCCAGTCGTGCTTTACGGTATAACTCACAGACTTTGGAGGGCGTCCTTTGGACATGGCTTCGTTGTCATCGAAATTGACATCGACTTTCCAATTGTGATCTATTGATGTCTTGACGGTTTGTGCCAAGCTTTTGAGGAATGAATCCGGATATTTGTCCAAACATTTTTCTTCAATTGTCGTCAGCTTTAAATTGTTGGTGATAAAACATTTTGGAGAGTCTACCAATTTGCTTACTTCTGTCTCGTATTCGTTTTTTAAGTTTTCCAATCTTTCTTTCACTTGATAAATTTGATTTTCTAAATCCATTGTTTTAAATTTTAAATTATTAATTAATAGTGCATTTCGAAATACAGTTACAAAATTCCATGGATTTGTTTAATCCATCTACAGCCATTCGACCTTAACAATGGACAGAATCAACCCTAATAATCAAGGTCTTTTCGGCAACGGCACGTTCTTTCTTTGTTCACTCAATCTTCTATTTTTCATTAAATGTACCCCTTAGAAAAGAATTTGAATTGAAAACCATATCTTGTTGATTGAAAAACAAATAATCAATGAAACGTAGAGATTTTCTAAAAAACACATCTTTGACTGGAGTTGGATTGGCTGTTGGCAGTTCTTTGACGAGTTGCAAAGACAAGACGACCGACGAAAAAGCGTCGGTAATTCCCGCAAATAAAAATACAACTCCCATAGCTTTACCAATAGTCATTGCCACATGGAATTTTAAAAATGCAACTGCAAAGGCAGGTCAAATCCTACAGGCTGGAGGAAACATTCTAGATGCCTTGGAACAAGGTTGCATGGTGGAAGAAGCCGATATAAAAAATGAATCTGTAGGCAAAGGGGGAAGACCGGATAGAGATGGCAACGTAACCTTGGATGCCTGTATCATGAACAAGGATGGAAACTGCGGTGCGGTCGTCTACATGCAAAACATCACACACGCCATTTCCGTTGCCAGAAAGGTCATGGAAGACACACCACATGTCATGCTTGCTGGAAAAGGTGCTGAGAATTTTGCCGTTTCCACAGGAATGAAAAGAGAGGATCTACTAACCGAATCCACAAGAAGACAATGGAAGGAATGGTTGGTCGAAGCGAAATACAAACCAATTATAAACATAGAAAACCATGACACCATAGGTATGTTGGCAATGGATGAAAACGGAGACATTTCCGGAGCATGCACCACTAGCGGGCTCGCCTATAAGATGGGAGGTCGTGTCGGGGACTCCCCGATAATAGGTTCTGGGTTGTTCGTGGACAATGAAGTTGGTGGTTGCGTGGCAACCGGCATGGGAGAAGAAGTCGTAAAAACCGTAGGCAGCTTCTTGGTAGTCGAGTTGATGCGCCAAGGAAAATCCCCACAAGAGGCTTGTAAGGAGGCAATAAACCGCATTGTGAACAAGCCAAACAGCAATTACAAGAATTTCCAAGTTGGTTATGTAGCCATTAACAAGCAAGGGGAAACTGGTAGCTTTTCCATCCATGAAGGGTTTAGCATGGCCAAATACCAAGATGGCAAGAATGACAATCTCAAATCGGAATTCGTCGTAAAGTCCAAAGCATGAGACAGGCAGCCTCAATTACATATTTTGTTTGCAAACGATACCACTTGAAAAATATAAGTTTCGTATTTTGCAAGCTATCTTTTTAATCTAATCTCATTTAGACAATGTCCGATAAAAAACGACTTTTCCTAGTTGATGCCTTTGCATTGATATTCCGCGGCTACTATGCCTTCATAAAAAACCCAAGAATAAACTCCAAAGGTGTTGACACCTCTGCCGTAATGGGGTTTATGAATTCCTTGTTGGATGTCATAAAACGTGAACGTCCAGATCATCTGGCCGTTTGTTTTGACAAGGGTGGCAGCACAGATCGTGTGGAAATGTTCGACGCTTACAAGGCCAATAGGGATGAGACTCCCGAAGCCATAAAGATTGCCGTCCCATTGATTCAGGACATACTACGAGCCATGCACATTCCAATCATGGTGAAGGAGGGATTCGAAGCAGACGACGTCATTGGGACCTTGGCAAAAAAGGCAGAAAAGGAAGGTTACAAGACCTTCATGGTTACGCCAGACAAGGATTTTGCCCAATTGGTGTCCGAAAACATCTTCATGTATCGCCCCGTTTTTGGTGGTGGCTATGAAACCTGGGGCATTCCGGAAGTTCAGAAAAAATTCGAGGTTACCGATCCCATACAGGTCATAGACTTTTTGGGAATGATGGGAGATTCATCGGACAACATACCAGGGTTGCCAGGTGTTGGCGAGAAAACGGCAAAGAAGTTCTTGACCCAATACGGTAGTATGGAAAATCTTCTAGCCAACACGCACGAGCTAAAAGGCAAGATGAAAGAGAAAATCGAAGCCAATGGAGAACTCGGATTGCTTTCCAAAAAACTGGCTACTATCATGTTGGACGTTCCTGTGGAGTTCAACGAAAAGGACTTCGAGATGTCCGAGCCGGACATCCCGGCAGTAACTGCCATTTTTCAAGAATTGGAATTTAGACGACTCATAGACAACTTCACAAAGACGTTTACAACGCCCTCGGAAGCCACTTCGAATTCTGAAAATGGTTCTGCAAAAACAACGACCAAGACCACTCCCAAGGAACAAGCTGCCGCAGGTGCTGGACAATTCTCATTGTTTGGAGGCGATCCTTCCATTGCCAAACAAGATGAAAGCACTTCGGAATTCACAAGAAAGACAATAGCTACGACCTCCCATTTCTATCAAAGCATAGAACCGGGAATGGCGTTGAAGTTGTTTATAAAAAAACTCATGGGACAAACAAGTGTTTGTTTCGATACAGAAACGACAGGCTTGAATCCATTATCGGCAGAATTGGTGGGGATTTCATTTTCTTGGGAAACAGGCAAAGGATTCTACATCCCCTTTCCTGAAGAGAAAACCGAAGCACAACAAATCATAGAACAACTGAGGCCCTTCTTCGAAAGTGAAACCATCGAGAAGATTGGCCAAAATTTAAAATACGACATAAAAGTACTCAACAAATACGACATCAAGGTAAAAGGCAAATTGTTCGATACGATGTTGGCACATTACCTGATCAATGCCGACATGCGACACAACATGGACGTACTGGCAGAAACATACCTCAACTACACACCTATCTCCATTACGGAATTGATTGGAAAAAAAGGAAAAAACCAACTCTCCATGCGAGAAGTTCCTTTGGAGAAGCTAACAGAATATGCCGTAGAGGATGCCGACATAACATGGCAACTAAAAGAACATTTTCAAAAAGAATTGGGAGATGCAAACACGCAAAAGTTGTTTGACGACATCGAAGTGCCCTTGTTGCGTGTTCTTGCAACAATGGAATTGGAAGGCATCAATTTGGACAAAGCCTTTTTGAACTCCCTTTCCGAAGCCTTGAATGACGACATAAAAGCATTGGAATCCAAAATCTATGATGAAGCCAAAGAGGAATTCAACATAGCCTCACCAAAGCAACTTGGTGTTATCCTGTTTGAAAAGTTAAAGTTGGTGGACAAACCAAAGAAGACGAAGACCGGTCAATATTCCACCGCGGAAGATGTATTGTCCTACCTAGCTAAAGATCACGAGATTATTCAAAACATCTTGGACTATCGTGGATTGGCAAAGCTGAAAAGCACCTATGTGGATGCCTTGCCTACGCAAGTGGATTCTCACACAGGTCGCGTACATACCGATTACATGCAAGCAGTAGCTGCGACAGGACGTCTAAGCAGCAACAACCCGAACTTGCAAAACATTCCCATACGTACGGAACGTGGTAGACAAGTTAGAAAGGCCTTCATCCCCAGAAACGAAGAGTACATATTGCTGGCAGCCGATTACTCGCAAATAGAATTGCGCATCATCGCCGCCTTGAGTCAAGAGGAAACTATGATTTCTGCCTTCAAGAATGGAGAGGACATTCATGCCTCCACAGCAGCGAAGGTATTCGGCGTAGGCATAGACGAGGTTACAAGAGCGCAACGTAGCAATGCAAAAACCGTGAACTTTGGTATTATATATGGTGTCTCTGCCTTTGGATTGAGCAACCAGACCGATTTGTCCAGAAGCGAAGCCAAAGAATTGATCGAGACCTATTACGAAACCTACCCAAAGCTCCGAAAATACATGAGTGACCTAGTCGATTTCGCCCGAGACAATGGTTATGTACAGACCGTTTTGGGAAGACGTCGCTACCTAAAGGACATCAATTCCCGAAATGCAGTCGTTAGAGGGGCTGCAGAGCGCAATGCCATAAACGCACCAATACAGGGTAGTGCTGCCGACATCATAAAGATTGCAATGATAAACATACACAACAAATTGGAAGCAGGAAACTACAAGACCAAAATGTTGTTACAGGTTCACGATGAACTGGTTTTCGATGTCTACAAACCCGAATTGGAGGAAATGAAAACACTCATTAAAACAGAAATGGAAAATGCCTTCAAGTTGGAAGTCCCTCTCGATGTGGAATTGGATACTGGCTTGAATTGGTTGGAAGCACATTGATGAAGTTTGTTTTGAACCTAAGAAACATTCAAGCTTTTTTAGGTCACAATAGGAACAATACGACAGAAAGACATACCCATATATCAATATTCATATAAATAAAACACCTAGTCCACTATCTTTTCTTTATAAACAACATAGTAACTTGAATAAGGAAAACAAATGCAATTTACTGCGCTTAAGTAGTAGCTGCATACAATTTGAGAAACATCCTGCGAAAAACAAAAAATGGATATATATAAACGGATTATTGAAATAATTGATGCAAATCTAATTTATTGTCTGGTTCCAATGATTCTGACTTTAATTCTTGTCGAGCTCTTCTTCAAAAACCGATTTGAAACTAAAAAGACACTGAATTTAATTTGTGGGACAATTATTGTCTATACTGCAATCACTTGGACTTTCTATCTAATTGGGATGGCTATGAGTCCAAATGAATACGCTTTTATCAACCGAGCAACTGGACCTTATGCATTTGCATATTGGATTATGTTTTTATCCGCTTTAATTTTGCCTTTCACATTACTCATTAAAAGATTAGCTTCAAAATTTTGGTATGTGATTTTAGTTGCATTTGGAATGAAAATCGGAATGTATTTTGAGCGTTTTGTGATAATCGTGATTAGTTTTCATCGAGATTATTTACCCTACAATGGAAATTCTGAATTGGAAAATAGAAATATTGAATTAATAGATATATTTTCATTCGGAATTGGAATGATATTTCTGCAAGGAATAATAATCACGATTTTGACTTTGGGAATGTTTGAAATAATAAAAAGAAAAAAACTACGCACAACAAAGCATAAGAAAACATAGGGCTTCTGGCTTAATCCAAAGGACTGTGTTTGTTTGCAAAGTTGTCAACTGTAAAATCTGACGTTAGTCAGAAACTAAAAAAAAACTGCTATGATAAAACATTTTTTTACAACCTTAATATTTCTTTTCAATTTCAACATTGCACTCGGACAAATGAACACGGAAATAAAAGTTCCCGAATTTGATGATAATTATAGTAAAACCGTTCAAATACTTGAAAACGGAAAAACTGACATTGATTATAAATCATTCAGAGAAAACTTTATTGAAAGTAAACAGTTTAAAATAGCGTCTGAAAAAAGAACTGAATTTAGGGAATTGACAAAAGAGATGTATCGACAAATGTCTGAATCGAAATATGATAGCATTATTGCTACTACAAAAAAAATGTTGAGCATTGATTATACAAGTATGAAAGCTCACAAAGCATTAAGACAAACCTATAAAATTGTTGGAGATACTATAAATGCAAAAAAGTATAAAACAATACAATTTGGGCTTTTAAAATCGATTGTAAACAATGGAGACGGAAAATCTTGTAAAAACGGTTGGCCTGTGATCCAAATTTCTGAGGAATATTTTATTTTAGACATGCTTGGAGTTAAATTAGATACTCAACGCATAGATGGCGGAAGTTGTGACCGAATGGAAGTTGTGGATGAAAACGGAGAAAAGAAAGTTTATTATTTCGAAATAAGCAATGTCTTTAAAAGGAGAGAAAAATTGAAAGAAGAATAAAGCCCGCATATGACACGGGTAACTATGGAATAAATTAAAACAGCTCTACACCAAACATAACCGCTTGATTTTAAACCCTTTTTAAAGTCATTGCTTTTAATTCTTCTGAGGATAGTCACAGAAGAATTAATTTCCGCATATTTCACTGGAGGGTTTTCTCCAGGATTTTGGCGAAAAATGGGGTTTGAAAAAAAACCTTGTCTACGAAAGAAAATGGGGAAAGAGTGCTAAATCCGAAAACAATGGACAGTGCTATCGTTGGCTCGTTCTTGATCATGTTCGGTTTATTCTATTTGTTAAAATCGGAACTCGTCGATTTTCAAATTCAAAACTGGCTGGCCACTTTTGGAGGTTGGACAATCCCTATTATTTTCATCTTACGTGCAATGGGGGTTTTTAAATATGTTGGTTTTTTCAAAAAAATAAAGAATACCGATTTTGGAAAAAACGACTCGAAATTGTTTTCGCCATTGTGTCTTGCCATTGGAACAGTTGGAGTGATCGTACAATCCCTAGGCAAGTAATCATGGTAGGTCTGCATTGTATGCCATATTCTAGTTTTACTCTTCTTGCTATCTTGGATCCAACCAACGAAAACCAAAGGACATTGCAACAACATCAAAAAATGAAAACCTACAAGTCACTATTTTAACATCAAGCATTCGTCGTAACATGCTTTTTCATTGATTGATTATCTCCCCATCATTTCAAATTGGATTTGTATTTACTAAATTTGCACCCGTTCAACAAATGAGCGAATAGACACAACTAACAATTGGACACAATTGCAATAAATGATAGAAAAATTGAACGAACAACCTACCAAAGCTAAAAAAAGGATTGATTTATTGGATATTTATAGAGGGTTTGCAATTCTTGGGATTTTTGTCGTCAACATCGTGATAATGAATTCCACCTTCCTCAATCAAGATGAATTTGCAAAACAATGGACGTCCAATGTCGACCTGATTACCACGAAAACCCTTCAACTGTTCTTTTACACCAAGTTCTTCCCTATTTTCTCTTTGCTCTTTGGACTGGGAATCTCAATGCAAGCCTTGAAACTGTTTGATCAAAACAGACTTTCGTTCACTTTCTTTGCAAGAAGGATGTCCATCCTTTTCATAATTGGTGCTTTGCATATCATACTCCTTTGGTCTGGAGATGTTTTGAATCTATATGCCATTCTCGGGTTGTTTACCACGCTTATGATAAAGAAGTCGAACAAATTGATATTGTCTCTTTCTGCTTTGTTCTTCTTCTTTCCGTTTTACGATCAGCTCTTGGAATATTTTTTCACACTTGTCAATTTTAGACCAGAAACCTATTTAAGCAAACATACGGGAGAAACCGTAAATCAAATAATTCGCGAGGGTTCCTATTGGGAAGGAATGAAATTGAGGCTATTGGAATACCTCTCTAACATCCCAATGCTATTCGGTTTCTTGGCACCTATTGCAGCTTCAATGTTTCTTTTGGGGCTTTACCTTGGCAAAAACAAAGTTTACCAATCCTTGGGTTCATTCATTCAGCGCATAAAGAAACCAATGTTGCTACTTGCAATAACAACCAATGTCTACAGGTTGACATTTCTATTTGTACTTGTGAAACACGAGATCTTTTCTTCCGAAATACATAGACAGATATTCATCAAGGCCATGGTGCTGTCGGATGTTGTAATGGGGCTTTTTTACCTTTGGGCAATAGGCTGGCTATATTGCAACACCAAATGGAAAAAGATTTTGTCACCATTGAAGTATGCAGGTAGAATGGCTCTGACTAATTATGTCATGCAAAGTCTAATAGGTTTGATCTTGTTCTCGTCAATTGGGTTTGGACTATACGAAACATTGAGTCCTTCAAAAGCATTGCTTACAGCAATTGTAATATTCGTTTTTCAAGTACTGTCGAGTACGATTTGGCTTACCCATTTCCGATTTGGCCCATTGGAATGGGCTTGGAGATGCTTGACATACAGAGAATTGCTACCTATCAGAAAGAAAAAAAACGTTGCCGACGATTTGCATCAAAATAGTTCTTTAAGCACCAAGACGGAATGATGCCTACAAACCAAGATTGTTTTCTACCACGAAAAGATCATCCCAATAATTTTCAATTGTAATACCAATTCTAGTTTGAAGCGCGCCTCATCAAACTCCAGATGTTCATATGACTCAATGGCAACCAAACCTTTTAAAGTCCTTTTGAAGATAATCACTACTACTTTTACTGTCTTCGGTCTTTCGTGTAAAATCCTTCCTGGTTTTCACACAACGAAACCAAATACGAACCTATTCCTAAATTTAAATAGATTACCACATTTTAAATGAAAAAACTATTGATAACAGGAGGTTTTGGAAAAATAGCAAAGCACTTTGTCCAAAGCTTCAACCATAAATACGAAATAACCGTTGCAGACATCGTAACGAACAATGAGACTTTTTCCGACAATGTACAGATCGAAAAAGCAGATTTGATGGACTTTTCTGCCTGCTTGAAGTTATGCGCAGGAATTGATACCGTAATCCATTTGGCAGGAATAGTCGACCCGGTTTCAGAATCGGATGAAATTTTGGAAACGAACATAAAGACAACCCAAAACATTTTCAAGGCCGCCGTAGCCTCCAAATGCAAAAGGGTAATCTTTGCCAGTAGCGCCCAAACCATCGAAAGTTACCCAACGGACATTCAAGTAAACAAGAACATGTTGGTAAAGCCAAAAAACATCTATGGTGTTTCAAAGTGTTTTGGTGAAGCATTGGCAGCCTATCATGCATACAACAATGGGTTGCCGTCCATATGCTTGCGAATCGGAGCCTACGAGTTCCCTAGGGATTTCACCAAGATGAACGCTCGGGACCTAAGTGCGTTTTTGCACCCGGACGACTTCAATCAATTGTTGATCGGTTGCATCGAGACAAAAGACATCCAGCATGAAGTTTTGAATGCCATATCCAACAACCGATACAAAAGGTTGGACATAACGGAATCCAAAGAAAAGGTCGGATATGCCCCAAAGGCAGATGCCTTTGAATTGTTTGAATTGGAAACGGATTGAAATCACAACTGTTTACAATGGTACCAATGTAAGTTTGAATGACGGAAACAAATATGGCAACAAGACAAAAAAACCAACGTCTGTACTTGATGTTAGAAACAAAGTCACTCAACATGTTTAGCTCTTTTGTTTTTTGTTGTAAATTAGGCTGTAGATCTTATTGAATGCGGTTTTTCTTTTTAAAGTTGCATAATCGAATTTGGAGATAGAGATGTTGTAACGGATTAAAAAACTGTAACAACAGCAAAAGAAAAGCATCTATAATGACAAAACATTGCAATGAATAGAATATACACCCTACTATCCTTATTTTTCATTTTACAATCTTGTACGCAAACCAAAACTGACTATCTAAGAGACAATAGCTTCGATCTTAGCTCCAAAGATTTCGATTTCCCTCAAAAAGATTTTAAGATCATTGGATTTGGAGCCTATCATGGCAGTGCTAAAACGGAAGATGTGGAGTTGTCATTGATCCATTCCCTTACCAAAACGGGAGCCTTCAAGTACTACTTCCCCGAAGTGGATTACAGCAAAGCCTATTTTTACAACAAATACCTACAAACAGGAGACACATTGCTTTTAAAGGATTTAATAATTCACAATGGATTCCATGTCCCGCAAGAAAGAACGATTGAAGCATACGAGAAATGGAAAAAAATGAAGAAAATAAACGATGAGCTTCCCGTAGAAAACGAAATTAAAATTCTTGGCTTGGATTTGATGAAGAACTACAAATATGTTTCCAAACACATTCTGGAACTTGTGAATGGTGATGCTCAAGCTGAAATAAAAACCGTACGAGAAATCCGTGAGATGGTGGAAACTGACACCACTTATTTCACTATGGGGAAATCCAGCATTGCATATGAAAAACTACAACATCTCGTAATCGATTTCGAAAAGAACAAAACCTTGTATTCTTCGAATGTCGGCAACATGGAAGCATTTGAACACTTGATGAATAACCTAAAGGCCTCATTTGAAGAAAACCAAGAACGAGAAAAAACAATTTATGACAACTATGTAGCTTTGGATGCGATCCACAATTTCAAAAACAACTCTCAATTCGTTCGCATGGGCTTTTTTCACATTGAAAAATCCAGAGAAGGAAAAGAAGGGTATCCTTCTTTTTTTACGAGACTTATCGAGAATGGCATATATGATAAGGAGGAGGTGCTTTCCATCATAGGGTATTTGACCAAAAGCAAGGTCGTTTGGGAAGAGACCTATGACAACGAAGGCAATTATTCTGGTTTTACGACAGAAGCAGGATTTGGCATTGGAGATTATGAAAAGGAATATTTTAGAGGCATACAGCATTTAAAGGATGCAAAGCTATCGGACGAAACGTTGTTTCGCCTAAATCTCCCAAAGACTCCCTATGCAATCAACGAACCAGACTTGATAGATGTCGTGATGCAAGACGAAGCATCCAACAGTGAAGCCGTAAAGGGAATGTCCACATTGGATTTTTTAGATTATGCCGTATTGATTTCAGATTCCAAGGCCTCCACTCCCATCTATGAAATGAAATAAACCACAACGAACGAGACAATGACACAAATTGAGATATGCTACACCATTCTAAGCGTGATAATTTGGTTTATAGGCTTCTTTCACAATGGCAAGTTTGTAAGACCAAAATGGAAGATCCCAGGAAAGTTCATATTCTATGTCGGGGTCTCATTTTTACTAACGCGTTGGTTTGTCCACTATGCCTTGTTCTTCATAATTGGTCACCCACTCATCGGCTTCATCTTTCATCTTAAGATCTGCAAGAAACATGACATCAATTGGATTACATGCGAACCAAAGGAAAAGTACTTGGAATTGCAGGAAAAATGGGCCAAAGGTGATTTTTCAGAATGAGATCATGTCAAAGATGCCCAACGTATGGAAACGCTTGTCTTTTCAAACCACGTTATGGAAATTGGTTTAAACTCAATACAATCTTCTTTTTGTTATATTAGTGCCACTGTTATGATATAGGTCCATATATCCATTGCAATGGTCTTATTTAGGACAAAATTCACAAATAAACAATGAAACTCTTTAGAAAGATACGATACGACCTCATGAGACAAAACAAAGCTGGAAAGTACTTTAAATATGCCATTGGAGAAATCATTTTGGTAATGATAGGAATCCTCTTGGCCTTGCAAGTAAACAATTGGAACGAAAACAGGAAGGATAGAATTAAAGAAAAGGCAATATTGAATGAGCTACACAAGGATTTCAAAAAAAACCTACAAGATTTCTATCCTCTAAAAAACAAGCAATTGCGCACATTCAACAGTGGCAATGTCGTTTTTAGGAACATAAAAAGCCTTCATCTTGAAAAATCAAGGGATTCAGTGTTCAGACACGCTACAAACATGTTTGGTGGCTACCCATACCATCCATCCAACGGAGTCGTGGAATCACTTATTAGTTCTGGGGATTTCAACTTGATTAGAAATGATACCCTAAGAAAATATCTGGTTTCATGGAAAGACGTCTTGACAGACTATACCAATTACGTAAATACCGATATGAAATTTTGGTCCAACACCATAGAGCCCTATGTCATAACCCATGGGGATTTCTTGACCATTTCAAGCGATAAGAACAAAAAACTATTGATAGACCCCATTTTCATAAACATGCTTGTTCGCAAGCAATTCTTTCAAAAGAACATTGTCAATGCGATGCAAGGTGAGAATGGACTGGAACAATACCTCAAGGAAATCACACGATTGTCCAAAGTGGAATCCGACAATTGAGTTTTCTTTTTTTCCTATCTTTATTACAATTCAACACGCTCATAAATATATCATTCTTAATCAAACAACATAAAATCCAATAACCATGAATCCAATAATCAGAAACATTTTAGCAGTTATTGTCGGGTGGTTTGGAGGTAGTGTCATAAATATGGGGCTAATCCAAACTGGTCATAGGTCAATGCCCATAGAAGGTATGGATCCCAATGACATGAATGTCATGGCAGAAATCATGCCCACTTTGGAATTCAAGTACTTCATCTTTCCTTTTTTGGCTCACGCCTTAGGCACTCTAGTAGGTGCTACAATTGCTGGTTTGATTGCAGCAAATAGCAAAATGAAATTCTCAATGACCATTGGTTTCTTGTTTCTTATAGGCGGCATAATAGTTAACATCATGATATCTGGCCCAATATGGTTTACCATTGTAGACATTGCCATTTCATATATACCAATGGCTTGGATAGGAGGAAAGATGGCACTAAAACTGTCCAAGAACAAATAACTGCGAACATATGCAATGCCCCTCTAGAAAAACCCCAGTGGACTAACAATTGTTTATTCCTTATTTACTAACTTAGTGCCAATGCATCTAAATAAAATATGCTTGGTACAATAAAGCGAATGTAGTTTTCAACTAAAGGACATCTATATGAAATCTAATCATGTCATCATTAATGGATATAGACACATTGCCTATAATCCCGACATCACAACAGAAAGCGAACTAATCGAAAAAAGCGAATCCTTTCACACGTGGTTGGACAAAAGAAGATCCGTAAGGGATTTTTCAGACAAGCATATCCCAAAGGAAGTCATCGAAAACCTGATAAAGAGCGCATCGACCGCACCTTCTGGTGCCCACAAACAACCTTGGACCTTTTGTGCCATATCCAACCCTCAGTTAAAGACCAAGATTCGAAAAGAAGCGGAAACCGAAGAGAAGGAAAGCTATGAAAACAGAATGAGCGAGCGTTGGAAGAAAGACCTCGAACCATTGGCAACAGATATGCACAAACCATTTTTAGAAGTAGCTCCTTGGCTCATCATCGCTTTTAAAAAGGTTTACGAGTTAGGAGAAAACAACGAAAAGCACAACAACTATTACGTTAACGAATCCATAGGCATAGCTTGCGGAATGCTTATTTCGGCAATACACAATGCTGGTTTGGTAACATTGACGCATACACCAAGCCCAATGAATTTCCTTGCCAAGATTCTAGATAGGCCAAGTAACGAAAGAGCTTTTCTATTGCTTCCAGTGGGGTATCCTAAAACGCCAGCATATGTTCCCGATTTGAAAAGAAAGAATTTGGATGAAATGACCGTTTTTTACGAATAGTCAAAATACAAAAGCAACAATTTCAGCAACTAAAAACATTTGCAAATGAAAAAATCAATAGCCAAAGCAATTATGTGTTTCGTGTTTTCAATGGGTTTGAGTGCACAATCTCCAACCGAGAACAATCTGAGCAAAGTAGAAACATTGGATAGCACGATCACCACGCTCTATTCTGTTATTTCAGGTGAAAAAGGTCAAGAAAGAGACTGGGAACTCATGAAATTCTTATTTCACCCAGATGCAAAGTTAATCCCTTCTGGGAAAACCAAAGAAGGTGTATACAAAGCCCGTTATATGACTCCTGATGACTATATCCAGAGCTCAGGAAAATGGCTTGTCCAAAATGGCTTCTTTGAAAAAGAAATACATCGATCGGTAAACACCTTCGGGAACATGACACAGGTATTCAGTACTTATGAGGCTTTCAAAAGCGAAGCAGACGAGACGCCTTTCATGAGAGGCATAAATAGCATACAATTGTTAAACGATGGCAAGAGATGGTGGATCATCAACATCTATTGGACCCAAGAATCCAAAGAAAACCCCATCCCCAAGACTTACCTACCCAAAGGTCAATAAGCTTCTGGAAATGGGATCGTTCAATTAATCTATCACCAACTTTTTCACGATGGTCTTGTTGTCCGAAACCAATTTCAAGAAGTAGTTACCTTTGGACAAATGACTTAAATCCAAGGTTAGCGCTTCATTGGCTCCTATGTTGGATTCATTTGCCTCATGTACAATTCTCCCTTGAACATCGAATGTGGCCATTCTCAGGTTAGAAGAGAAATCGGCTATCTTGATTTGTGTTTTTCCATTTGAAGGATTCGGGTAGACTACGACATTTGGCAATTCTTCTTGATTCCCATTGCTTAAAGTGACATCTTGCTCCACTCTTATGTTGTCTATGAACAAGCCATTGCCATAACCTGCAGTCTGTATGAATTTAAAGATGGTTTGTGTACTAGAATACCCGGACAAGTCCATACTCTCTGCTCTCCAATCGCTTGCTGCGGATGGTCCCCAACCATTGGTTTGATAACCGGTCGTTGCCAAGTCCAAGTGTTCCTTGCTGTATGTGGTAGAACTGAAGGTCTCTCCACAATCTGTGGAGTATTCTATATGCAAGCGCTCGAAATTCGAAGCATTGTATGGCGCATAGGCCACATCGAAATATAGAACAGGATTCGTTATTCCGGAAAGGTCTATGCTAGGCATGACCAAGTCATCCAATTGCCCTGGTGAATTGTATTGGTAGTTGTCCATTCTGACCACCTTGGTCGAATTTCCATCGCTACCCGTAGTCGTCGTGGTTTCCCATCCTTCTGAGTTGTCGGGGTTTACGACCGCCCATCCTACTGGTGGTACGCCAGATTCAAAGCCTTCTACGAATGGTACGCTAGAAGCATCTACTACATGCTGAGATTTGCTTATGGAATCCGATTCATCAGCATTCGTTACCACAAGCGTAACGGCATATACTCCAATCGCATTGAAACTTACTTGTGGGTTTTCCGAATTTGCATCGGTTCCGTTCTCGAAGGTTATGGTTGTTGGTGAAAAACTCCAAGACCAAGAAATGGGTGTGTTCGAAGATGCATCTGTAAATGTTACTATTTCAGCAACACAAGTTGTCGTCTTGTTTGCAGAAAATTCTGCAACCGACGCAACTAATTTCAGGTTGTCTGCATTCATCAAAAAGCTCATTGAGAATAGACATAATAAAGTAGTGTAAATTTGTTTTATGAAAACCTATCGAACCAGTAAAGAATATGCTATTTTTTAGAATTGAAGATGTTAACAGTCTTAATCAGGCATATTTAGTTCAATATGTCACTTTATGAAGAACATTGAAACAAAAACAATGTAAATTCGACTTATTTGTCTTTTTTTTGCCATTGAGAGGAAAAGACATTGCCCTAATAATAAATGTAGACAATTGGCAAAACGACATCAATGAACAAATTTGAAGACATCATAGAAAAACTGAATTTGCAACCACACCCAGAAGGTGGTTATTTCAAAGAAACCTACAGAAGTAAAGGAGAAATGAATGAAGGCTCCTTAGACTCGAATTACATAGGCAATCGCAATTATTCCACTTGCATATACTTCTTGCTGACTTCAGGTACCTTTTCGGCCTTCCATCGTATAAAACAAGATGAGATTTGGCATTTTTATGATGGCTCACCAATAAAACTACATACGATTTCTCCCAAAGGAGTTCACTCCGAATTTATAATTGGACGCGACTTCGACAAAGGGCAAGCCCCACAACTGGTGGTTTCTGGAGGCGATTGGTTTGCGGCAACCGTGATTGGCAACGATGATTATGCATTGGTAGGTTGTACAGTAGCGCCTGGGTTTCATTTCAATGACTTTGAAGTACCTACTAGGAAGGAACTGATTTCCAAGTTCCCAAAGCATCAAGACATAATCACGGAGTTTACCCATCGGTAAACGTATCCCCAATCATTTTAAAGTTCCGTGAATCCTATTCATCTTATCATTTCGTTCATTTTATCAGATTTGAAGGCCAAGATTTTCATAAAATGACTTCTTGCTACATCCCCATGTCATTTTTAATAATCTAATTTTTATAAGATTAGAGATGAAATTCAATATAAATACCTAGCTATACATTTTACGAGTAAAAAATAGGGCTTCACTATTTGGTAATCAAATATATAATCGTAAATTTGCAAACTCTTTTCGAGAGAGGAATGTTTAATAAATAAAATTAATAATTGTGGACACATTAAGCTACAAAACGATTTCAGCCAATAAAGCAACTGTAGACAAACAGTGGGTTTTAGTTGATGCTGAAGGTCAAACGTTAGGGCGTATGGCTTCTAAAGTTGCAAAACTTCTAAGAGGAAAACATAAGCCTAGCTTCACACCACACGTTGATTGTGGAGATAACGTAATTGTTATCAATGCAGAAAAAATCAACTTATCAGGAAACAAGTGGAATGACAAAACGTACATTCGTCACACAGGTTACCCAGGTGGTCAAAGAAGTTTAACTGCTACTGAATTGTTTGGAAAGGATCCAGCAAGATTGGTAGAGAAATCTGTAAAGGGTATGTTGCCTAAAAACAAATTGGGAGCAGCACTTTTCAGAAATTTAACTGTTGTAACAGGAACAGAGCATGCTCACGAAGCTCAAAAACCAGCTACAATTAACTTAAACGAATTCAAGTAATGGAAGTATTACACAAAATTGGTCGTAGAAAGACGGCAGTTGCTCGTGTTTACCTTTCTGAAGGAAAAGGTAACATCACAGTAAACAAGAAAGCATTAAACGACTACTTCCCAACTGCAACTTTACAGTACAAGGTTAACCAACCGTTGATGATGACGGAAAACGAAGGTAACTTTGACATTAAAGTAAATGTTTATGGAGGTGGTATTACAGGTCAAGCAGAAGCTATCCGTTTAGCAATCTCTCGCGCTATGTGTGAGTTGAATGACGAAAACAGAGGCATCTTGAAACCTGAAGGATTATTGACAAGAGATCCTAGAATGGTTGAGCGTAAGAAATTCGGTCAGAAGAAAGCACGTAAGAAATTCCAATTCTCTAAACGTTAATACCTTTGTTGAATTCATATTCAACACAAAACAAAAAATTAAACAGTTATTGTTGTCCTAGTCCAAGTTGAGGCAGGATTTAGTTTAGCATCTAAATAGTCAAGGCGATTTGAAATTAATGACCACTTGATTATTGCTAATTCAACAGAACGTAAACTATTACAAAATGGCAGTAGAAGTAAAAGAATTACTTGAAGCAGGTGTACACTTCGGTCACCTTACACGTAAGTGGGATCCAAACATGGCCCCTTATGTATATATGGAGCGTAACGGCATCCATATCATAAACCTTTACAAAACAGCAGCTAAGATAGAAGAAGCAGGTGAAGCATTGAGCAAGATCGCTGCATCTGGACGTAAAATCTTATTTGTTGCTACAAAAAAACAAGCAAAAGACATCGTCGCTGAAAAAGCTGGCAACATAAACATGCCTTACATCACAGAAAGATGGCCAGGTGGAATGTTGACCAACTTCGTCACTATCAGAAAAGCAATCAAAAAGATGGCTACAATTGATAGAATGAAAAAGGATGGTACTTTCTTGACGTTATCTAAAAAAGAACGTTTACAAGTAGACCGTCTTAGAGCCAAGTTAGAGAAAAACTTAGGTTCCATCACAGATATGACACGTCTTCCAGGAGCTTTGTTTGTTGTAGACATTAAACGTGAGCACATCGCGATTAAAGAAGCACAAAAATTAAACATTCCTATTTTTGCAATGGTAGATACCAACTCGGATCCACGTCAAGTAGATTACGTTATACCAGCAAATGACGATGCTTCTAAATCGATCGATAAAATATTGACGCACGTAACTGAAGCCGTAACTAGCGGATTGAACGCGCGTAAAGCTGAAAAGGCAGGTAAAGAGGCTGAAAAAGCTGAAGCAAAGACTGCACCGGCACCAGTAAAAGCTGAAGCAGCAAAAGAAGAAGAATAAACAATATAATAACATTTACTTTAAGAGTCGTTTAATTCTTTTTCAGACATTGAAAATAAATTGAACGACTTTTTCAAATTATACTTACTATGAGTACTACAGTAAAAATTACAGCAGCAGAAGTAAACAAATTAAGAAAAGCTACAGGCGCAGGAATGATGGACTGTAAAAAAGCTTTGGTGGAAGCAGAAGGAGATTTTGACAAAGCTATCGATGTTCTTCGTAAGAAGGGACAAAAAGTAGCTGCCAAAAGAGCCGATCGTGATTCTAGCGAAGGTGCAGCAGTTTCGAAGGTAAACGCAGACAACACTGTTGGTGTTGCCATCGTTTTAGGATGTGAAACAGATTTCGTTGGAAAAAACGAAAGCTTTTTGGCATTGGCAAACCAATTTGCGGACATCGCCATTAACTTCGACAGCAAAGAAGATTTCTTGGCAGCGGATTTTGGTGGTATGACCGTAGCAGAAAAATTGGTAGAGCAAACAGGTGTCGTAGGTGAGAAATTGGAAATCAACGCCTTTGAGAAATTGGAAGCAGCTTACGTTGGTACCTACGTACACATCAACAAGATTGGAGCTTTGGTTGGTCTATCTGAAAATGTAGATAACGCAGCCATAGTATCCAAAGACGTAGCAATGCAAGTAGCTTCAATGGGAGCAACGACATTGTCTTACAAGGATTTCGACCCTGCATACGTAGCTGCTGAAACAGAAGCTAGAATCGCTGTAATAGAAAAAGACAACATCGAGTTGGGTCGTTTGGGTAAAACGCTTAAAAACGTACCTCAATACATCTCTATGGCACAATTGACTCCAGAAGTATTGGCACAAGCTGAAGAAAATGCAAAAGCGCAATTGAAGGCTGAAGGGAAACCAGAGCAAATTTGGGACAAGATCTTGCCAGGTAAAATGG
Organism: Bizionia sp.; assembly: GCA_020631395.1. Taxonomy (GTDB): domain Bacteria; phylum Bacteroidota; class Bacteroidia; order Flavobacteriales; family Flavobacteriaceae; genus JAHDHI01. Next base: position 73,922 of record JAHDHI010000004.1, on the reverse strand, counting down.
AGCGTTTCGTCTCTGACAACACTACTCTAGATCAAGAACAATGTCTATTGGATCAAAAGTTCATAAAAGACGAAAAGCAAACTGTAGCAGATTACGTTGCTTCAAATAGCGTAGCAGTTACTGCTTTTAAACGTGTATCTTTAGGATAGATCGTTATTGTTGTTTCTACCTCCGTAGAAACCTCAAGCAATCATATAATATAAAGCCACTACTCCATTTTGGAGCTAGTGGTTTTTTTTTGTTATCTCCTTTAAACATTTCATTCAATAATTATCATAACAATTCTACAATCTTAACACAATAGCATTTACTTGACACATGCCTCCTTCAATTGAAAACGCTACTAATTAATTGTGGTCTTTAAGGTCTTCTGCACTATATTCTTGAGAAGACGATTAAAGACTTCCTTTTGTTGAGCGATTCAGGTTTAGCTAATAGGTAATAGCCATTTACTCAATCAAAAGCCAATTTTACTCATTGTTGCTTTTAAAATCATTGGGTATGGTATAGATTCGCATTGTTAATACAGTCCTTCTATTATTGGTCGTCCCTACACAGCTCAACAACTTGTAGATGATATTAGTTGGATCGGTTTGGAAGAAACACAAGAGTTTATTAATACAATTCAAAATGGACCTATACAAAGTCCAACAGCTTTAGCTGTAAAAAACTATGTTGAAACTGTAGTTAGAACAAAATTCATTAGTACTTGTAATTAAAATGAAAAAGAATCTTATATCACTAGTACTATTTGTTTTAACGCAAATAGTATTATCACAGAACAATGACACCGTATATATCTTAATTGAAAATCCGAGTTTCAAAAACAATAATTGCGAAAACACGTTAAACTTTGGTTTTTCTATAAAAAGCAAAGACACTAGATTTATTACAGATTATTATCAATTCAACCTTTCTAAAGCCAAAGGCTTTAATAAAAATGGTGATTTTGAATATTATACGATAGAAGAGTTACGAAAAGAAGTAATGATTGATTCAATAAAACATAAAACTTTAAAAAGCCTAGAAAATAGTAGTAATTGGGAACTTCACAATGAATTGAGTTTAAAAAAAACCGTTCTTTTAGAAAAGAAAACAATGAAGAAAGATTCGAATGGCAATCATATAACAAAGTACTACATTATTCCTATGTTTTATGAAGGGACACGAAAAAATGTTATCCCTACTCGATTGTAGATTAGTTGTTTATTTATGAAAAAAATAGTTTACATAATATTATTAGCCCTAATTTCATCACCTATACATTCCCAAAGTAAAGAGGAAAGTAATTATGATGATATTTATATCTACGTAAAAAATGATCGCTTTATTGGAGATGTCTTAGGCTATAAAGCTTATTTCAGCCTGTATAGTCCGGATGAAAGATTTCAAGCAGACAATTATTATTTTAAAATAGACTTTAGATCCCTAGATTATGAGAGTTTATACAATCTTGGGAAACCTATTAACATTGATTCGATAAATTATATAGATCCCTATGTGCATTTCAAAGGCAAAACCAATTGTGACTTGCATACAGAATTGAGTTTATATAAGCGGATATATATAATTACAGATATTCCCCATAGTAGAATAAGAAATAAAGAAGACAAAAAGCATATCATATGGCATACAACATATGCTGGCACATTGAAAAACATTGTTCATACCAATATGACAGGAAAAATTTTATTGGAGGATTAATGAAATGAAAAGTCTATTCCTGCAGAACTAAACAAAAAAGTATACAATAGTAAGGAGTTTCGAATACTAAATACACTCATAACTGTAATTAATAGTAAAATGATTAATATTAAAACTATATTTTTACTTCTCTTTATTTTTTTATTTTCCAAAGCTTATACTCAAGAGGTAAGTAGAGAAAAAATGAAGTATAATGACTTATACATATATGTAGATAATTCCAATTTTGTAGGAGGTAAAGGAGAGTATGTGGCTCGCTTTAGTATTAAAAGTAGTGACAAACGTTTTTCTCATGATAATTATTCTTTTAGAATATATGACCCAATTGGAGAAGAACGAAACCTTTACAGTTTAGGAAAATTTATAAATATTGACTCTCTTAATTATATTATCCCAGAAGAACACTACAAAAGCACCCCTGCCTGCAAGACCCATAATGAACTTAGTCTGACAATAAAAAATAATAAGCTTCGAATTTTTATAATTACAAAAATTCCAAAAGATTTATTGAATAAAAATAACATCAAAGACAAAGAGTATATGATTTGGCAAGCATTTTACAATGGAACAGTAAAAGACTTGTCTTATGTTAATACAGGAAGGGGCCTTTTTTTTACAAACGAATAAAATGCAACACAATGGTTCTTATAGTTAAGTAAAAGACAAAACCACTACTCCAATATGGAGCTAGTGGTTTTTTTTGTACACCAATAAAGAAACCTTCACTCTAATACCGCCTGTTGGAATGCTTCTTTTCCCATATCCATAAATGACGTTATCTCCATCTTACCTTAATGTAGTTGTCCAAACGCTCCAAGTCCTCAGGAATGTTCTTTTTTATGGATAGCAGTAGGTTTTCCAATAGTTTCTCCTTGGAAAAATTTTTATTGACCACAATGCTTACCTCCCGCGTGGGTATTGGTTTTTTAAACTTTTTAACATGTTTATTTTCAAGGGGTTCTTGAATTGAAAGTTGAGGAACCAAACTATACCCCAATCCAGCCTTGACCAGACCTTTTATGGTTTGTATGGATCCGCTTTCAAAAATGAAACTATGATTGCCCTCCGCTTTATTTTCCTTGCAAATATTTAAAACCTGATTTCTAAAGCAATGGCCTTCCTCCAATAGCAAAAGGTTTTCTGGAGTTAAGTCTTCTTGATGTATTTCATTAGAATTATTGAATAATTCCGGGTCTTTGCAATACACGAGAAAAGGCTCTTGGTAAAGATTGATTTCTCGCAACCTAGAATCCTCCAAGGGTGTAGACAAGATACTTATGTCCAAGGTACCGTCGTGAAGTGATTTAACAATATGTTCCGTTTGCATTTCCTTGATTACAAGCTTTATATGAGGATGACTTTTTATAAAATCTTCAAGAAAAAGAGGTAAGAGATAAGGAGCTATTGTCGGAATGATGCCTATGGTGTATTCCCCTGTTAAATCTGCCTTATGACCATATGCAAATTCATTGAACTCGCTTACTTCTCGCAAAATGGATTTAGCCTTTGCAATTAAGACTTCTCCTGCTGGAGTGGGAATAAGAGGCGCTTTGTCACGATTAAAGATCGTAGTGCCGATTTCCCCTTCCAGTTTTTTTACCTGCAACGTCAATGTGGGCTGTGTTATGAAACATGCATTTGCCGCCTTTACATAATGTCTATGATTGTCTAGGGCAACAATGTATTTAAGCTGTTGTATGGTCATACAGTATTATTGTTTTTATAAATATAGCAATTTAAATTATTAATAATATAAATACGATTATATACTCTACCTTTAGATATAGAAACTATTAATTTTATAAAAGAGATGAAGAAACTATCAATTATTATCGCAATTTTTAGCTGTTCCATGATTAATGGACAGGTAATGACAACCAATGGTGGAGCTCCAGTTGGAGACAATCAAAATTCCAAGACAGCAGGAGAATATGGGCCTGTACTTCTAGAGGATGTTCATCTCATAGAGAAACTTGCAGCCTTTGATCGAGAACGTATTCCAGAACGTGTTGTTCATGCTAGAGGTGCAGGAGCATTCGGATATTTCGAAAGCACCAAAGACATGTCCAAATTTACGAAGGCAAGCTTGTTTCAAGGCAATTCGACAAAGACTGATTTGGCAGTACGCTTTTCTACCGTTATCCATGGGAAGGGATCTCCTGAAACAGCAAGGGATCCAAGAGGTTTCGCAGTTAAATTCTATACAGACAATGGTAATTATGACATAGTAGGCAACAACTTGCCAGTATTCTTCATTAGAGATGCCATTAAATTTCCTGATTTGGTACATTCATTGAAACCGTCTCCAGTAACCAATAAACAAGACCCAAATCGGTTTTTTGATTTCTTTAGCAACGTACCAGAGACGACACATATGGTAACTCGATTGTATACGGATTTAGGAATTCCCAAAGGATATCAGTATATGAATGGAAGCAGCGTGCACGGGTTTAAATGGATAAACAAAGATGGGGAGGTTACTTACGTAAAGTATTCTTGGGTAAGCAAGCAAGGTGAGATAAGCTTGGACATTGAACAAGCAGCAAAACAACAAGCAATGGATTGGCAACATGCGACGGTTAGTTTAAGAGAAGACATTGCCAATAAGAATTATCCACAATGGGATTTATACGTTCAGCTAATCAAACCACAAGACATGCATGGTTTTGACTTTTGGCCTTTGGATGCCACCAAAGATTGGCCAGCCGATAAAATTGAAAAAATCAAGATTGGAACCATGACCTTAAACAGGAATCCCATCAATTATTTTCAGGAAGTTGAGTCTATAGCAATGTCCCCAGGTAATTTGGTTCCTGGCATAGAGCCTTCTGAGGACAAATTGTTACAAGGTCGTTTGTTTTCTTATTTTGATACGCAACGCCATAGATTGGGGCCAAACAACCAACAGATTAAAGTAAATCGTCCAAAGGAAAAAGTTGTCAACTATAATTCTGACAGTTATTCAAGCAACGACAATTCAAAATTTTCTAATCCAGACATAAACTTCCAACCAAGTAGCAAGGTAGATGTAGCAGAAAATGAGAAGTACAAGTCTTCAGAAAAGCAATTGAAAAATGTGATGATAACACAGAAAAAAATCTCTAAGACCAATGATTTTGAACAGGCGGGAGATTTTTACAGAAGCTTATCTGAAAAAGGCAAGACTCACTTGATTACAAATTTGGTAGGAGATTTGGGGAAGGTTACAGATAGAAAAATACAAAAAACGATGATAACCTATTTCTATAGAGCAGATAGAGATTATGGGATGAGAGTAGCTAAAGCGTTAAAATTTTCTCAAAAGGACTTTATGAATTAATTAAAAGATCAAGTCTTAAATTATTGTAGAAATTGATATCTAAGTTCATATCAATTCAACTCAGAAACCTGAGTTTGACAATCTTTCTAATCAAAAAAAAAATGAAAAGAACAACATTGTTATTTTATGCTATTTTATCCAGTACTCTTTTTTATGGTCAAGATGAAGTGTTTGAATATGCTAGGTTAGGAAATACAAATGCAATCGAGACACTCTATAATGCAAATTCGAAAATCATAGATACAACCAATCAAAAAGGATTTAGTCTATTAATGCTAGCCATTTACAACAATCACGAAAAAACAGCACTGTTTTTATTAGAGCATAATGCAAATGTAGACATGCAGGATAATTCGGGAAATACGGCGCTAATGGGAGCTTCTTTCAAGGGGTACTTGGATATTGTTAAATTATTGATTGCCCATAAGGCAAAAGTGAACATTAAAAATTACAACGATGCTACGGCATTGACTTTTGCGGCGACTTTCGGACACACCTCCATTGTCAAAGAATTGATTGAAAATGGAGCCGACGTCAATATTAAGGACAATAGGGGAAATACAGCTTTTGATCATGCGAAAATGCAAGGCAATGAAGAAATTCTTAAAGTCTTAGCACAGTAAATACATGTTTTTGCAATAGTAAAAATGCATTCCTCAAGAGGAAAGTTTTGTTTCTCAAAGTAACATTACCTCTTAAACTTTTGTCTTGTCTTAAATAATAGATACCCATTATAGAATAATATTTAAACCAGAACGACAAAGTTTTTTATCGTTCTGGTTTTTTTATTTGTATTGTATTCTTTTTATGGCATTTGACTTTTCTTTTTAATACAATACATTGTTTCTTGTATGGTAAACCAACAGAAATAAAATATTCCAGCAGAGAATATGACATCTCCAATCATTCTCAACCATTTCAATGTCTGAACGGTAGGAGAATACAACAACTCAGCATCCCTTGCAAAAGAATACCCTTTGGTTATGGATGTGTAGGCTTGTATAATACCAACTGGCAACAAACTCAAAACTACCATGGCAACCAAGCCTATGTTCAATAGCCAAAAAGCTCTTTTCAATTTTTTGGAATCCCACGCCCTATCCGAATAAAAACGCAAACATATTGTAATGAACCCCATTCCCAACATACCGTAAACACCGAATAAAGCAGTATGAGCATGTACAGCTGTCGTATTCAAACCTTGGATGTAATACAATGCAATTGGAGGGTTGATCAAAAATCCAAACACCCCAGCCCCAATCATATTCCAAAAAGCAACAGCAATAAAAAAGAATATGGGCCATTTGTACTTTTGCATCCATTCGTTGGATTTAAGCAAATTCCAGTTTTCTCTAATTTCAAACCCCATTAAAGTAAGAGGCACAACTTCCAAAGCACTAAAAGTAGCTCCCAAAGCAATGGCTTGTACTGGAGTCCCCGAATAATATAAATGATGTAAAGTCCCTATAATTCCACCAGCGAGGAATATGGTTGCTGATGCTATAGATGCTTTACCGGCAGTTTTGGCTGATATGATTTTCATTCTTAAAAATATAAAGGCTATGATAACTGTGGCAAACACCTCAAAAAAACCTTCAACCCATAAATGTACCAACCACCATCTCCAATAATTAATGACTGGCAAACTACTATTCTCACCATACATCAATCCAGAAAAGAAGAACATGCCTATGGCAATTACCGATATTAAAAGAATAATTAGCAAATGTTTCGCATCGTCGTTTTTTCTAATCCCATAAAGAATGTGCCTCCCTACCATTACAACCCACAACACAAGTCCTACTGCTAGTAACAATTGCCAAAATCTACCGAGATCCATATACTCATAACCTTGATGTCCAAAAAAGAAATTGGTTGTCAAATCCAAAAACTGATGCACTCCCAACCATTCTCCCAGCAATGACCCCAATACTATGACAAGCAATGCGATAAACAGGAAATTTATTCCAAAAACTTGATGTTTCATTTCCTTGCCACTAATCATAGGAGCCAAGAACAAACCTGTGGCCAACCATGTTGCTGCAATCCAAAAAACTGCCAATTGAGTATGCCAAGTTCTAGTTATGGAATACGGCAATATTTTGGCTAAATCGAACCCAAAAAAGGCCTGTCCTTCCACTGTATAATGCACTGTTAAAATACCTAGTATGATTTGTAACCCTATCAATAAAGATATCACAACGAAATATTTAAGCACTGCTTTTTGCGATCCCGTTAATGTAATGCTATCTATTGGGTCTTTTTCTGGATGAACTACAGCATCCCCTTTTTCGTGATTTCTTATATAGTAATAAGACAATATCCCTATAAACAATAGCAACAATACAATCGAAAACCCAGACCATATTTGAGAATCTGGAGTAATCGTATTACCTATCAAAGGCTCATGCGGCCAATTGGAAGTATAGGTGTAATCTTGATTTGGTCTGTTTGTGCTAGCTGCCCAAGACGTCCAGAACAAAAAGGCATTTAATTGTGAAAGTTTTTCTGGATCCACCAATGCGCCTTCTTGAATGACATATTGTTCGTGTCCATTAGAAAAAATACTGGCATAATGCTTCGAATTGTTTTTAATTGCTTCATACCTTGCTGAAGAGATACTTATTTCACGATTGGCTTCAGAGTAAGTATTGACTTTAACATGCGTTATCAACCTTGCCTTCAAAGCCGCTTTTTGTTCTGATCCCAAAGTATCATATGTTTTATTGAAATCTTGCTTCGCCCAATTGTTTAACATGAATGTGGCTTCCTTGTGAATCCAATCTGCAGTCCAATCTGGAGCTACATAACTTCCATGCCCCCAAATGGACCCGACTTCCATGCCACCAATGGATTCCCATACATTTTGTCCTGTTTGTATGTCCTCTTTGGTGAAAACGACTTCTTGAGTTTCTTTTACAACTACCTTATCTGGGATAGGTGGCTGTGTCTGATAAATTTCTGTACCTACCCATATTAATGCTATGAAGGATAATATGACTACGCTTGAAAATCCAATCCAAATTTTCTTCATCTTCTTTTGTCTTAATTATTATGATTTTATTAGGCTAATTTTGTACACGTTCCACTGTATCCTTTTGAAAGAGGGACAATCGAACGATACTGTCTTCAATACCAATTAAATTATGTGGCATGTTTTCATCCAACGTCAATAAATCCCCTTTTTTAAGTGACGTACGCTCTCTATGTATTCCAAAGTCGATGGCGCCTTCAAAAATTTCGACAACAATGGGAAAAGGAGCTTTGTGTTCTTTCATTTCTTGTCCTTTTTTTATGACAATTCTTATTTCTTTAGATGTTTTTGTTTGCAATAGAACTGTAATCGCCGGTCTGTCGTCCCTATAGATCAAACCGTCTGTGAGTGATGCTGTTTTCATATTTTCAATTATCATATTATAGTTTTAATATTTGTTACTTTTTTACTCTAGTTAAAAGTTTCATACCATAGACAATTAAGCATATTGTCTTCGTAATTTCCAATAGAACATAGCCTAGATGCAACTTGCTTTTTGGAAGAACAACTCCTTTTATGATTAAACTAGCCCTTTGATCTAGTGCTGGCAACAACCAAATGCTCTCTATTCCCAAAGCGATCAATACGACAAAGAGGTAACCTATTCCATTTTTCCCCTTAACGGAATTGGAAAGCATTGCTCCCAATGTTATCGATATGGCACAAGCTATTTCTACTTTGTTAAGCATTCCAAAGACCAACTGACCGATGCCCAACCCCAATTCCGTAGTTATTCCTGGAGCTTGAAATTTCAACCAAGCCTCCATAAAGCTAATCGCGCAAATTAACCCCACCCAAATGAAAATGATTGCAATGCTGTAATGGTATGTATTTGAATTTTTCATAAAAGATTAAAAGACCTTTTTATCCTTTTTAAATGTAAATTTTAAGGTTTCAATATCGTTGACTCAATATTCAATTCATCTGTTATCGATATGAGCGTGGTATTTTCCAACATCTTCTTCAGGCGCTCTCTAATTTCGACAAATTCAAAATGCAAAGGACAAGGAGCACTGGCGTCACATTGTTTTAGGCCCAAGCCACATCCAGTAAAAATAGAATCCCCATCTAAAACATTGACTATTTCACTTAGTTGTGTAGACATCTTCTCCTCTTCTACCATAAAACCACCATATGGACCCTTTATGGATTTAATAATGTTGTTTCTTGTAAGTTGTTGCAAAATCTTGGCAGTGAATGCTTGTGGTGAATTTATCTCTTCAGAGATGGTGCTCAGGCTCACTTTATTTTTTAGTTTGGATTGTTGTGCTATGAAAATAGCAGCTCTAAGACCATATTCGCAAGATTTAGAAAACATAACTATTAAGATATTTACATATGCAAAGTTAGATATAATTTAAATACAGGACAAAAATATCCTCTATAAATTTCTAGTCATCATCTAAAAGCCACATTGAAGATTGCAACTAAAGTATTTTTATGTTTCAATTCTTTTTTTGACAATGCCTTATATTGATTATATTTGCCAAACTCTTATTTTCGCCCTAGCGGAAATCTTACAAACAAAAAACTGTGCAATACAAAAGAATACTATTGAAATTGTCTGGCGAAGCCTTAATGGGAAATCGTCAATATGGTATAGACCCTGAACGTTTGGCCGAATATGCCGCAGACATCAAAGCCGTAACCGACAAGGGCATTGAAGTTGCCATAGTTATTGGTGGTGGAAATATTTTTAGAGGTGTTGCCGGTGCCATGAACGGCATGGATCGTGTACAAGGCGACCATATGGGAATGTTGGCAACTGTAATCAATGGTTTGGCACTACAAAATGCTTTGGAAGATGCAGGAGTAAAAACCCGATTGCAAACTGCCATAAAAATCAATGAAGTCGCTGAACCATTTATTAGAAGGAAGGCCATGAGTCATCTTAGAAAGGGACGAGTTGTCATTTTTGGAGGAGGTACGGGAAATCCATATTTCACAACCGACTCTGCCGCAGTGTTGAGAGCAATAGAAATCGAAGCAGACGTTATTTTGAAAGGGACGCGTGTAGATGGCATATACAATGCAGATCCTGAAAAGGATAGCGAAGCCGTCAAATTCGAACACATCACTTTCGACGACGTATTGCGCAAAGGATTGAAAGTGATGGATACCACTGCTTTTACTTTAAGTCAAGAAAATGAATTGCCAATCATAGTATTCGACATGAATACAAGAGGTAATTTAATGAAAGTGGTTTCTGGAGAAAATATTGGAACTCAGGTTAGTTTGTAGTAATTTGTGCTGGCAGAACACATATAACTCAATCAAGACTAAAGTATTCCATGCATTTTGGCTCAATTTTTGAAATGAGCTCTTAATAAATAAAACATACAGTAATGAACGAAGACATAACATTTATAATAGATTCGGCAAAAGAAGCAATGGACAATGCCATAAAGCATTTGGAGAAGCAATTGGTAAACATCCGTGCTGGAAAGGCAAGTCCATCAATGTTAGGTAGTGTCATGGTAGACTATTATGGTTCGCAAACACCGTTGAGTCAAGTTGCCAATGTAAATACTCCCGATGGAAGAACCATTACCGTTCAACCATGGGAAAAGAACATGCTTCAAGAAATAGAGCGTGGCATCATGTATGCCAACTTGGGTTTCAATCCAATGAACAATGGAGAAACCATAATAATCAATGTCCCAGCTTTGACAGAGGAACGTAGGCGTGAATTGGCAAAACAAGCCAAGGCAGAAGCAGAACATGCAAAGGTGGGTGTTAGAAATGCTCGTAAAGATGCCAACAACGACATTAAGAAAACCGAAGACGCCTCAGAAGATCTGCAAAAGAAAGCAGAACAGGACATTCAAAACCTAACAGATGCCTCAGTCAAGAAGATAGACGAGATAGTAGGCATCAAGGAAAAAGAGATTATGACAGTATAAAAGTTAAAAGCGACATAATTGTCGCTTTTTTTATATGTCATTTTAATACATTTACTGTCATATTGCTATGTATATTCTAAAAACAGTTCTATTCCTACTTGCTCTAATACAATTTAATGTATCTACTGCACAAGACTATGGGTTCATTCCCAGTGAACAGCACTTGCTCACTGATGAAGAAATCAAAACAACTCAAATTGTGATTACCCCAGACGTCCAATTGTTTTCAGAGCATGGAACACTTTTACCAACCTCACAAATGGAGTTAATTACAAACTCAGACTACACCCCTCTTTTCTATGCCAACAAAAGTGGTAAGATAAAGTCCGTGATTTTCCGAAAAAACAGCAATTCCCCCATCTTGATACTGAAAAACCCAGAAGCACATTTCGAATCAGGAGAAAAAGCGCTGGATTTTATTGTAAGTGACTTGGAGGGCAATACGACTAAATTGACGGAGTTAAAGGGTAAAGTCGTCGTTTTGAATTTCTGGTTCACGAAATGTGGACCGTGCGTGATGGAAATGCCAGACTTGAACAATTTAGTTGAACAATTCAAGGGTAAGGATGTTGAGTTTCTTTCCATCACTTTCGACAAAAAAGAACTTGTGGAACAATTTTTGGGCACACATGAATTCAACTATAGAATAGCTCCCAACGCAAACGATGTCATTACCATGTATGGAGTGCAAAGTTACCCTACCAACATTGTAATTAATCAAAAAGGAGAGATCGTACTCAAGGAATTAGGTTATAGAACCAACATTAAATCGGTATTGTCTCAATCTATTAAATCGCTATTAGACCAATCATATGATTAAACGTGGACTTTTTGTCTTCTTTCTAATCTTTGCTATTTCAGCTCATTCGCAAATACCAGAAGATGATACTGGGACAGCCAAGGATTCGATTAAAAAAAATGCCTTTTTAAAACAATTGGGCAATGGTTACTTTCCTACCAAAATATTGAATTTCGATTTAAGGTATCTAGTAAAGTTCAACCAATATGAAGGTTTTAGAACAGGCTTGGGAGGTGTGACAAATGATGGTTTTTCAGAAAAATACAAGATAAACAGCTATGTCGTCTATGGGTTTGTAGACAAAAGAGTCAAATATAGCATTGGAGGTGGCTTTAGGCTGCTTCCAAAAACCAAGACTTGGATAAACCTATCGTATACAGACGATCTGCAAGAAACGGGAAGCTCTTCTTTTTTGACGGACGGACGCTCTTTTTCCTTTTTTGAGCCTCGCTTGTTAAACATAGACCTCTTTCATAAACACATTACATCAACACTAAATGTAGAACACGAGATTTCTTCCAAACTATATTCGGAAACAGAATTGTCCATTAGCAACATAAGGCCTACCTATGACTATAATTATCTCTTGAATGGAAAGTCCTACGGATCTTTTGAAACTACCATGGCCAAAGTTGCATTGGAATGGAGCCCGTTCAGCATTTATGAAAAGGCGGATGGAAAGACGGAAAACGTCAAGGATGGCTATCCAAAATTCACCTTGCAATACACCAAAAGCTTTAAAGGAGCATTCAATGCAGATTTTGATTTTTCCAAGATAGATTTTAGAACGGTTTACAAATTAGACCATAGTGAAGGCTCCTTTTCCACAGCAACGCTATCTGCCGGGATTGCAAGAGGGGATGCGCCTTTAACTCATTTATATCATGCCTACCCAAACAACATAACCAAAGAAACCATCTTACAAAGGTTTTCCGTTGCAGGGGTTAATAGTTTTGAAACAATGTATTTCAACGAATTCTTTTCAGATCGTTTCGCCACATTGATCTTCAAGCACCATTTAAAGCCATTCCACATATCCAAACACTTCAACCCACAACTGGTTCTAATCTCAAGATATGCCATAGGTAGCATGAACAACATTTCCAGACATCGAAATGTAAACTTTGACACACTTGGCAAAGGCTACACGGAATCTGGTTTCGAGATCAACAAATTGCTCTTGGGTTTTGGTTTGAGTCTGTCTTACAGGTATGGAGCATATCATCTCCCTAGAACCGATGACAACATCGCTTTCAAATTCACCTTCAACATTACATTATAAATACTTTTTTTTATAGTAAATATATCTGTTTTCCATACCTTTGACGCTCGTTTAAATGTACTATGTCAAAACTTAAGAAAACACAATTTTGGGACATTGTAGCAAGAATAATATTGCGCAATAAAATTGCCATTTTAATAGGTGTAATATTTGTTACCATCATATTCAGCTTGCAATGGAAACACATGCGTTTTACGTATACGGAAGCCAACTTGCTACCAGATGAACATGAAGTAAACCAAGAGTACAACAAATTCCTTGAAATATTCGGTGAAGAAGGAAATTTGATTGTTCTAGGCATTAAAGACTCCACTCTTTTCACCGTCGAAAAGCTAAACGCTTGGAATGCACTTTCCGATTCCTTCAGAAACGAAGTCGAGGTAGAAACTGTCGTTTCGATCAAAGATTTACAAAAACTCGTCAAAAATACCAAAGAGGAGAAATTTGAATTGGAGCCTTTCATCAAAGACTCCATTACTTCATTGAAACAAATTGGAAAACTGCAAAACGAACTGTTTGAAAAGTATCCTTTTTACGACAACTTCTTGTTCAATACGGAAACAAAGACCATTCGTACGGCAATATATCTAAAAAAGGACATTATAAACAAACCCGAAAGAAAGGACTTTGTAATGAAGACCCTTTTGAATAATGTCAAGGCATTTGAAGAAAGGTACGACATGGATGTTCGTGTTTCTGGGATGCCGTACATACGGACTCTCAATTCGCAAAACATAGTTGATGAAATAGGCCTGTTCGTTGTGGCCGCACTACTTGTAACCTCATTGATTTTCTTTTTGTTCTTTAGGTCCTTCCGAGCTACATTCATATCATTGATCGTTGTTTGCGTTGGTGTAATGTGGACTCTGGGCATACTTGGGTTCCTTAGATATGAAATTACGGTGCTTACCGCATTGATTCCTCCATTGATTATCGTTATAGGCATACCAAACTGCATCTTCCTCATCAACAAATATCAACACGAGGTAAAGTTACATGGCAATAAGGTAAAGTCATTGCAGCGCGTTATAACCAAAATAGGAAATGCAACGTTAATGACCAATGTAACCACTGCTTCTGGTTTTGCTACTTTCATAATAACGGAAAGCAAGCTCTTGAAAGAATTTGGAGTCGTGGCATCTTTGAGCATTCTCGCCATCTTCATTCTCTGCATACTCATCATACCCATAATCTATACTTTTCTACCTTACCCAAAGGAACGCCATTTGGAACACTTGAACAAGCGTTGGATTGGTGGTTTCGTCAATTGGATGGAGCGTATGGTTAGAGAAAAACGAATTACCATTTACATCACATCGCTTGCTCTTCTAATTGTATGCATAATAGGAATTTACAAGATAAAGATCTCTGGAAGTCTCATTGAGGACATGCCAAAGAAAGCTGAATTCTTCCAAGACATCCGTTTCTTCGAAGAAGAATTCAATGGAATAATGCCACTGGAAATAATGATTGACACCAAACGCAAGAAAGGTGTGATGAAGTTGACAACGCTAAAACGTATGAATGAGCTCGAAGATTTGATCACAGAAACACCAGAACTGTCCAAACCAATCTCTGTGGTCAGTTTGGTCAAGTATTCCAAGCAAGCCTATTCCAATGGAAATCCAAAATATTACCAATTGCCGACTTCCCAAGAGAACCTATTCCTATCTGCCTACATAAAAAATTCAGCTTCGGGGGACATCAACCTATTGAGTAATTTTGTCGATAGCACTGGTCAATATGCGCGTATCACTACATTTATGAAAGACATTGGTACGGATAAGATGAAACGTATCGAAGAGAACATCCTAAACAAGATAGACAAGGTATTCCCAAAGGAAAAGTATGATGTCACTATGACGGGGAAAGCATTGGTTTTCCAAAAAGGTACCACTTATTTGGTGAAAAACCTAGCTTTGTCACTATCCTTGGCCATTTTGTTGATTTCGCTATTCATGGCCTATATGTTCCGTTCTTTTAGAATGATAGTAGTATCACTGATACCCAATCTGTTGCCACTTGTGGTTACTGCAGGTCTAATGGGCTATTTGGGTGTCCCCATAAAACCATCGACGATACTGGTATTCAGCATAGCTTTCGGCATATCGGTAGACGACACCATTCATTTCTTGGCAAAATACAGGCAAGAACTACAGGCCAGCAATTGGAAAATAAAGAAATCCATTTACGCTGCATTGAGAGAAACGGGAGTAAGTATGTTTTACACGTCCATAGTCCTGTTTTTTGGGTTCTCCGTATTTACGATTTCAAGCTTTGGAGGTACCGTGGCATTAGGCGCATTGGTCTCTGCAACATTGTTGTTTGCAATGCTTTCCAATTTACTACTATTGCCCTCCTTGTTGCTTTCTCTGGAAAAGAGCATTGCCAACAAGACAACGCTAAAGGAGCCTTCTATAAACATCATCCCGGAAGAAAGCGAGGAAGAAACAACAGATCAACAACATTAAAAATTACATTTGCACTTAAAATAAATTATAAAATGACACCAAGTACAGTTGCACAATTATTAAAACAGACCACTTTGCAAGAAGTAGAAATCAAGGGATGGGTTAGAACATTCAGAGCCAATCGTTTTATTGCTTTAAATGACGGTTCGACGATTAATAATATCCAATGTGTGGTCGATTTTGAAAATACGGACGAATCCATATTAAAACGCATCACAACTGGTGCTGCCGTACATATAAAAGGAAACTTGGTAGAAAGTCAAGGAAAGGGACAAAGCGTTGAGATCACGGTAAATTCCATCGAAATACTGGGAGATTCCGATCCTGAGACCTACCCCATTCAACCTAGAAAGCATGGTTTTGAGTTTTTAAGAAAAAACGCGCACCTAAGAACCAGAACCAATACCTTTAGTGCCGTAATGCGTTTACGATCGGCATTGTCATTTGCCGTTCACAAATATTTCAACGAGAACGGGTTTTACTATATGCACACCCCAATCATCACAGGAAGTGATGCAGAAGGTGCTGGTGAGATGTTTCGCGTGAGTACGTTGGACCAAAAGAATCCACCGCTCATGGAATCCGGTGAGATTGACCATTCTCAAAACTTTTTTGGAAAAGACACCAATTTGACGGTTTCAGGGCAATTGGAAGCGGAAACCTATGCCATGTCATTGGGCAAGGTATATACTTTCGGCCCAACATTTAGAGCAGAGAATTCAAACACTTCTCGTCACCTCTCTGAATTTTGGATGATTGAACCCGAGGTTGCCTTTATGGACTTGGCTGGAAATATGGACTTGGCAGAAGATTTCATGAAATCGGTAATAAACCATGTGTTGGAAAACAACAAGGAAGATTTGGAGTTTTTGGACAAGCGTTTGGCAGATGAAGACAAGACGAAGCCACAAGCAGAAAGAAACGAATTGAGTTTGATCGAAAAATTGAAATTCGTAACCGAAAACAATTTCAAACGTGTTAGTTACACCGAAGCCATAGACATTTTAAGAAACAGTAAGCCCAACAAAAAGAAAAAATTCAAATACCACATTGAAGAATGGGGAGCCGATTTACAGTCAGAACATGAGCGTTTTCTAGTCGAAAAGCACTTTAAATGCCCAGTCATACTGTTTGATTACCCAGCAAACATCAAGGCCTTCTACATGCGATTGAATGAAGATGGCAAGACAGTCCGTGCCATGGACATCCTTTTCCCTGGAATTGGGGAAATCGTTGGAGGATCCCAACGTGAAGAACGTTTGGATGTCTTAAAGGACAAGATGGCTGCATTGGACATTCCCGAAGAAGAACTATGGTGGTATCTGGACTTACGCAAATACGGAACTGCAGTCCATTCAGGATTTGGATTGGGGTTTGAACGTTTGGTAATGTTCGCAACTGGAATGAGCAACATTCGAGATGTGATACCTTATCCAAGAACACCGCAAAACGCTGAGTTTTAATAAAAGTCCGTTAATTCGGAAATATCTCAATGTAATTTCCAAAAACAATCTATTTATATACCATTATTTAGATTGTTTTTTTATTTTTATAAAAACCCTAAAGAGAACTATGCTTAAACAATATTTACAGTTCAAATTATCGCAAAAATTGTCGCCACAACAAATTCAATTGATGAAGTTGATACAGTTGCCTACACAAGCATTTGAACAACGTTTAAAGCAAGAACTAGAAGAAAACCCTGCCTTGGACAGTGGCAAGGAAGAAAAGGACAATGAGTTCGATGACGATTTCGACAATACGAATGATGAATTCGACGACAATGAATCCATAAATACGGAGGACATAAACATTGATGACTACCTAAGCGACGATGAGATTCCGGATTACAGAACCAGTGTAAACAACTACAGTGCAGACGATGACGAGAAAAGCATCCCCTATGCCTCTGGCACCTCCTTTACGCAACATCTAAAATCCCAACTCAATACCTATCGCTTGAATGATGACGAACGTGACATTGCGGAGTTCCTAGTTGGTAGTGTAGATGAAAGCGGGTACATCCGAAGGGACCTAAGTGACATAATGGACGATTTGGCCTTCACCCAAAACGTATATACCACCGAAGACAAGATCGAACAAGTCTTGAACATAGTACACCAATTGGACCCTGCTGGAGTTGGCGCTCGCAATTTGCAAGAATGCCTAAGCATTCAACTTTCTAGAAAACAGCAAACACCAGATGTGGAATTGGCGGCAGACATCATCAACAAGGCATTCGAGCAGTTCACAAAAAAACACTACAAGAAGTTATTGCAAAAATTCGATGTCACAGAGGTACAATTAAAAGATGCCATTCATGAAATAGAAAGATTGAACCCAAAACCTGGAGGATCCTATTCTGGAAACAATCGGATGGTGGAGCATGTGGTTCCGGATTTTGCCATTAAAATTGTCAACGGAGAATTGGAATTGACCTTGAATGGAAGAAACGCACCAGAACTGCACGTCTCTCGTGAATACAACAACATGCTGAAAGGCTACAAAGAGTCCAAAGACAAATCCAAATCCCAAAAGGATGCCGTCTTGTTCATAAAACAGAAGTTGGACGCTGCAAAATGGTTTATTGAAGCCATAAAACAAAGACAACAGACATTGTTCGTTACCATGAGTTCCATAATGCACTATCAGAAAGAATTCTTTTTGACTGGAGATGAACGCAAATTGAGACCAATGATCCTGAAGGACATTGCAGACGAAATAGAAATGGATGTTTCCACGGTATCTCGTGTGGCCAACAGCAAATATGTGGACACTCCCTACGGCACCAAATTGATAAAGGAATTCTTCTCGGAATCCATGACAAACGATCAGGGAGAAGAAGTATCCACAAGGGAAATCAAGAAAATCTTGGAAACCGTCGTCGAAGAGGAAAGTAAAAAGAAACCCCTGACAGATGAAGCCTTGGCCAAAATACTAAAGGAAAAAGGCTATCCGATAGCGCGTCGTACAGTCGCAAAGTATAGGGAGCAATTGGACATACCTGTAGCTCGTTTACGTAAAAAGATATAATGAATATAATACTCAAGAGTATATCCTTTGTTTTTCACCCCATCATAATGCCTTTGTTAGGCGTTATCTTTTACTTTTCGAAGTCACCTCGCTTTTTTGCAGATGAACTCATAAGGGCTAAACTCATTTCGTTGAGCATTCTTACCATATTGTTGCCAATACTCATCTATTTCCTACTTAAAACATTGGGAAAAACGCATTCCATATACCTAAAGACAAGCAAGGAACGGGTCATTCCATTGGTAATAAATTCGGTGATCATTCTATTGGTGATCAAGCGTGTCTTACCTTCAAATCAAATTGTGGAGTTGTACTATTTCTTCATGGCCATCTTGATATCCACTTTAACCTGCCTTGTATTGGCTGTATTGGAATTTAAAGCCAGCATACATATGATTGCCATAGCTGGAGTATTTATGTTCGCCTTGGGCCTCTCTTTGCATTTCAGCATAAACATGAATGGTTCTTTGGCATTGATTGCCTTTATAATGGGAGCAATTGCTACATCCAGATTGCATTTGAAGGCGCATTCCAACATGGAATTGATCATTGGCACTTTCATAGGTGCCTTTCCACAAATAATATTGTATAATTATTGGCTGTAATCAGCCTAGTAGATTCAGGTTGACTACAATATGTAGAACATCAACCCTATTTTCAATGCTTTTGCATCAATTGTGGTAGCATTGATTTTCGAATCACTTTTAAATATGGGGTTCAAGGCGTAGTATGCATAAAAGTTCCAAGTATTGTAGCCTACACTTAGGTTTATACCATATTGAAACTTATTGAAAGCATCTATGTTGTTCAGTTTGATGTTTCTTGGGTCTCCTCTAAACTTCGAACCATTGGAGAAGACGTAACCAAATTTAAAACCTGTGTAAATACGCCAAAACATATAATCTTCTGCTGTAGAAGTTCTCCATCTAAATTCCAAAGGTACTTCCACGAGATGCATGGAGAATTTGTTTTTTGTAAATGCAGTCTCGGCATCATTCAAGACATTGAATTCTATGGTATTGTCTTCCTTTTTTTCAATCAGCAAATTATGGTTGAAAGAGTTAAAAGACAAACCCAACCCCAAACCAATGGCCATATTTCGCCTTTTGTTTATTGGCATGTCCTTAGTGAAACCAAAATGAAAACCGCTGGAAAACCCGTTTTGGGAAACGCCCTTTGGTTTATACGCCAACAAATTATAGGTGACGCCTATGTAAAACTGATCTTCCTTGTATAAACTGTCCAATACCTTTGTTTCCACTTCTTCACTTTCGACATCTTGACATATGGCCAAAGGAGCCATGCTCAAACATAAAAGGAAGGCAAGTAGATGCTTCATGGTATAGACATTAGGTTTCATATCAGTACAAAAGTATGTAAAAACAAAAGACGTTTTGAATGTCAAAACGTCTTTTGTATAAAATTAAGAATATTGTTTAATTGCTTTAATTAGAAACGGCATCTCCTTTTCTAGTCGTGTAATTAATCTTCAACGCGTTTTCTTTACGCAATTCTTGTTTGATGTCTCCAATCAATCCCATGTTGGCATCGACGTCTACTTTCAATGCAATGATGAGCTTGTTCAATTGATCTTCTCTCAAATTTGCTCTTTCTGAGGCAATGAATGCTTTTATGTCACTAGGTCTAGCAAATTTGTCATTCAACTGTATTCTGGTTTCAGTACCATAGATATCTTGAAATCTACTACTCGGTTTCCCTGCATAGATGTAGCTTATGGGTCTCTTCTTGTCCAGTTTTTCTATTTGATCCGCAGAAGGCAATTTGTTTTCAATCAATAAATTGTCTTCCTTGATTACGGTAGCCACCATAAAGAAGAACAATAACATAAACACGATATCCGGCAAAGATGCTGTTGAAATTGGAGGTAAACCTCCTTCTTTTTTCTTTTTGAATTTAGACATAATCTTGTGTTTTGTTTTTTTACCCCTTCTTAGTATCTGCTTCAGAGAATATTTGAGGTACAATCTTTTTTACTTCTTCCAACTTCTCTTTCAACTTCTCCTTTTCATCTGGATTAGTTTGTGGATCTTGATATCTGTTGTTGGTCTCTACATAGTTCAATCCAGATTTGGGGTACAACCTCTTGTATACCCTATTTCTTATTTCGTTGTAGGCAGCGATGATCTCGTTTTGTACTGAGATGTAGGTTTTATATTTCGTCAACCTATCGTTACTCAATGAAACAACTGCTTTAGAAAAATTATCCGATGAATCTGGGTTTCTTGCTCCTTCACAGTATTTGCAGGCATCTTCTCCTGTTCCGCCTCCATTGTCCAAGAAAGTCACGACTTCCTTACGAAGATCCTTAAGTTGTACTCGTTTCTCCTCACCAGCTCTAGTCATCAACAATTCGTTGTTTCTATTTACATTGAGGACAAAGATATTCCTATTCTTTATCTTAGGAGGAACTTCATCACTAATAGGCGGCAACTTTCTGTTTAAACCTGAATCCGTCGCAATATCTGTTGTTACCAAGAAAAATATTAGTAACAAGAAGGCAATGTCAGCCATCGAGCCTGCATTAACTTCTGGTGCTGATCTTTTTGCCATATTACTTTATCATTTTTTTAATTCCTGAAAACAACATTGCTCCAACTGCTATTACACTTAGTATGTAGAAAGCCAGCAAGCCTCCTCCAACTAGTTGGGATTGCCCTTCTGTAGCTATCGTATCATTGTACTTGTATTGCATAGCATCTCCACCAGACATCGCATAGGCTATAAACAAAATGACTAAAAAAGCCCCAACACCTATCAAAGTGTTCTTAATGGCTGCCCCACTTGTAAATAAGTTCTTTACTACGAAGAACACGACAAAGGCCAATATCAATATCAATACGATGTAAGCTACGGTAGCAAATGGATTGAAAACGCCATCGACCATTGCAGAATTTCCTGCTTCCAACTTATAATCTTCTTTAAGTGCCGTATCACCTGCTATCATTATCCTTCCTAAAAAGACAACACCTAGCAAACCGAGAACACCTGCAACTATTTTTAAAATCTTATACATATTATTATTTAGTTTTAAAATTAGTCAATATTACTTTTTATGCTTCGATAACATATCCATTAAAGTGATAGAAGAATCTTCCATATCATTAACGATGCTATCTATCTTTGCTACGATGTAGTTATAGAATACTTGAAGTATGATTGCTACTATAAGACCAAATACCGTAGTTAAAAGTGCTACTTTAATACCACCTGCAACCAACGTCGCATCCATACCACCTGCAGATTGAATCTTATCGAAGGCTTGAATCATCCCGATTACCGTACCCATAAACCCTAACATTGGTGCTAGTGCTATAAACAATGAAATCCAAGATATGTTCTTTTCCAATTGTCCCATTTGTACTCCTCCGTAGGCAACAACTGCTTTTTCTGCAGATTCCAAATCTCCATCTGCTCTGTCCAAGCCTTGGTAGAAAATAGATGCTACAGGGCCTTTTGTATTGCGACAAACTTCCTTGGCAGCTTCTATGCCTCCAGATTGCAAAGCTTCCTCAACATTGCTTGTCAGTCTCTTTGTATTCGTAGTCGACAGGTTTAAAAAGATGATTCTTTCTATGCATATCGCCAAACCAAGTATCAAACATAACAATACAATCCCCATGAAGCCTGGTCCACCTTCGATGAAACGTTTCTTTAATTCTTGGTGAAAACCCAATTCTTCTGTTGCATCATCTGTCTCTTGAGTTGCGGAAACTACTGTTGTAGCGATTGTAGCTGCATTTGTAGTTGCGTTTGCGGTACCAAATGCCATTAAAAATACTATGGCTAGGATAGAAAATAATCTTTTCATTGTCGTGATCTTAATTTTATTAGTTAAAGTGCTAAAGATATAAAAAAAATGTAATTAAAAAATAAAAATAGCAATTGTCAAAAGGGTTTTAACTTATTCATAATACTAAATTACAGATTTGTCTGTTAAACGCCACTTTCTTTAAATTATCTACAAAAATAGTTTAAATACTTTCGCAGAGAGGAAGGGATTCGAACCCTCGATACGCTATAAACGTATACACGCTTTCCAAGCGTGCGCCTTAAGCCACTCGGCCACCTCTCTTTACTTTTCCAAAAACGATGTTGCTTTCAGAGCTCCAAATAAAGAGAAAAAAGTTCAATTGCTGAAATTTTATGAGCAAATTTTATGCCATCTCCCCTCTTAGAGACGTTTCATAGATGGTTTTGAACAAGTTAGCGGAAATATTTTGTCCCAATAAATACATTAATTTGCTGATTGCAGCCTCTGAAGTGATGTCTTTTCCTGAAATTACACCTATTCTTTTTAGCTTTTCACTGGTTTCATACTGCCCCATCATGACACTTCCGCCAGAACATTGGGTCACATTTACTATGTGTATGCCCTTGGATATGGTATCCTTCAACAAGGAAACAAACCAACTTTCGGTCGTACAATTACCGGCTCCATAGGTTTCCATTACCACGCCTTTAAGGTTTGGAGTATTGAAGATGCTTACCAACAATGCTTCCGAGATCCCCGGAAAAAGTTTTATCAAGGCAATGTTGGAATCCAATTCCTTGTGTACTATCAACGACTTTCTTGGATTGGGTTTGAACAAGTATTCATTGTTTACCTTCAAATGCACCCCTGACTCGGCTAAATCAGGATAATTCAAAGATGCGAATGCTTCAAAGTGCTCTGCATTTATCTTTGTCGTACGATTTGCCCTGTAAAGCTTGTACTCGAAGTAAAGACAAACTTCCTTGATGACTGGTTTGTTGTAATGTTGCAAGGACGCCACTTGAATTGAGGTTATCAAATTCTCCTTCGCATCCGTTCTCAAATCTCCTATTGGCAGTTGTGATCCAGTAAATATGACTGGTTTTGCCAAATGCTCCAACATAAAGCTTAGAATGGAAGCCGTATAGCTCATCGTATCACTCCCATGCAAGATTACAAAGCCATCGAAGGCATCGTAATTATCTTCGATTATCTCAGCAATTTCCACCCAGTACTTGGGAGCCATGTTGCTGGAATCTATCGGTTCTTCGAAAGAAATGGTTTCAATGTTGCAATCCAACAACTTCAATTCGGGAATGCGAACAAGCAAGTTGTCGAAATCGAAAGCTCGCAATGCCCCCGTTTCCGGATCTTTTATCATACCTATTGTTCCTCCCGTATATATAAGGAGTATGTTTGGGTTGTTCTTCGTCATATTAAACTCTATTGTTGAACGAAAGGTCTATCCTTATTATGAAAGACCAGACATTATTTTATACTTATCTATTAAATTCCAAAAACTGCTTTTGAATTTGCAGTCGTAATTTCGGCAATTTTTTCTTCCGACAGTGAATAGATTCCGGATAGTTTCTCCAACACCTTGACAATGTATGCGCTTTCATTTCTTTTCCCTCGAAAGGGCTTTGGTGCCAAATACGGTGAATCGGTTTCCAAGACGATGTGTTTCAAATCTATTGCATTCAAGAACTGGTCTATTTTTCCATTTTTAAAGGTCACTACCCCTCCTATTCCCAATTTCATATTGTAAGATATCGCAAGGTGTGCTTGTTCGATGGTTCCCGTGAAGCAATGGAAGATTCCAAACAAGTCCTCGCTTTTCTCTTCTTCCAGAACCTCAAAGATTTCATCGAAGGCTTCCCTACAATGTATCACTATTGGCAACTTATGTCTTTTCGCCAATTTGATTTGATGTCTAAAGGCATCTTGTTGAATTTTCAAGGTCGTTTTGTCCCAATAGAGATCGATGCCAATTTCTCCAACGGCATAGAACTTGTGTTTGTCCAACATATCCTCGACGTGCCTTAGCTCCTCTTCATGGTTTTCCTTTACGTGGGTTGGGTGCAAGCCCATCATTAAAAATACATTCTCGGGGTATTTGGATTCCAATGACAACATGGACTCCGTGTAAGTCGAATCTATTGCAGGCACGAACAACCTAGAGACTCCAGCATCGATTGTTCGTTGCATCATCTCTTGCCTGTCCTCATTGAATGCTTCACTATATAGATGTGTGTGCGTATCTGTAATTATCATTTTGTAAAAATATAAAAGTCATCGTTAATTGATGAGTTTTATATTTCTATTTTCCAACCTTATGTGTTTATCGCTATTGCAACTTCTTCCACAACTTCTCAGCGCGCTTGTAATCTTTCGCTTCTTTGGGAATGGTCTTTAGGATCTTCACGCATTCTTCAAACTCTTTTTGTTTTAGTTTGCTCATCGCCCAGTACCATTTCGCCTTGTTTCCATATGCTGAATTCGTTTCGGACAATCCTCTCAACAATTCGTCGGCTTCTCCTACTTGTCCCGTTTCTATCAAGGCAATGGATTTATATAGTTCCACTTCCAAATTTGATGGATCATTGCTCAATATTTTATTAAACAACATTTCGGCCTGTGTGAAGTTTTTGGAGTTGAAAGCCTTTTCAGCATCTTTCAACACGGAATCCTCGACTCCTCTAACCGTCAAACTTATGGTTTCATGGTTGTTATAGTCTCCATAGGCAGGATCAGAAAACTGATTGAAGATGAAAACCCCTAGAAGTATGACAATACTTGCTGCCATGGCAAATTGCCCATATCTGAAAAACCTGTTCTTTTGTCGTTTTTCCGTTCCTTCTTCCATTCCATCGAAATGAGCATTCGAGATATTTTCCAAGTTATCCATGAACGCATTCGTTTCTGGCTCGAACCTATTCTCCAAAAAACTCGAAAGTTCCTTGAATGTGTCAAAGTTCTTTTTGAATGTCGAATCACTTTTCAATCTATTTTCAAAAATCAGTCGTTCTTCTTTGGAAAGCTCTCCAGTGATATAGTCATCGAATAATATGTAATCTTGATCTTCCATGGCAATTAATAATTAAGTCTGTTAAATTTTGGAGACTCTTGTACCAGCTTTGTCAATTTACCTATGCATAAAGACTTCTTTTTACGAGCATAGGCATAGGTTATGCCCAAACTTGCCGCAACTTCTTCCATAGACTTTATTTTGAAAGTTGCCTTTATCAAATCTTTACACGCAGTTCCCAACTTTTGAAACATCTCATTGAACAACTCTTGTTTTTCCGTAAACAATGCCGTTTCCAATGCTAGTTCTTGAGTGTCATCATCTTCAGATAAAACAACTTCGTTTATTGTTACCTCCTTATTGTTCTTTTTTAACGTGTTCAACCATTTTCGCTTGCATAGCAAGAAAAAATAAGCATCAAATGGACATGTGAGCTGTAACCCTTTTTCCTTTGCTTGATTGTAAATCGTGACCAATGTGTCCTGAATGACATCTTTGGCCTGATCTACATTTCCGCTATTCAGTTTAACGTAGTTTGTCACCTTCGGTGCGAACTTATCGTAAATGGCCTGTATAACAAAGGAGTTGTTTTTAAGTAAACCGTCAATGTATTTTTGATCATCGTGTATTTTCTTTTCACTCATTAGCCCAGGTTTCTTGGTTGGTTACCAACGAATTTAAAAAAACTTTGCAACAAAAGGGTAACAATCCTCGAATCGTTTTGATATAAGGTCGTAAAAGCCAAAATGGCAAAATATCAAAACTATTAATCAAACTATAAAGATTTAGAAATTATGAAAAAAGTAAAACAATTTCACGATCGATTAAGCAATTTTAATGACGTGGGTAGAAAATCAATTTTAATTGTCACTGTCTTGGTTTTAGGAATGTTAAACACCAACGCCACAAATCTGAAGGCAGAAACAAACACGACATTAGTTCACATGGAAATTACCAAAGATGAAATAGTAGAAGTCTATGACTGGTCCGTAACAACAACCAATGGATCCTTTTCAGGAACGGCCTTGACATTGTTCGATGCCAAACGATCATCCAACTTGGTAGCGCAAGGAGAAATGGTCTTGGAACGAAAAATAACGAATTACTTCGTATTGAAAAGTGAGATGTCTTCCAAAAAGAGTAGAATCTACTTTTGGGAAGTACAGAGCGAAAAAGGGCATGCAAAAGGGTTCTCCTCTAATGAATATTCAGCAAAAAACATGATCGACTTCGTAGCCAAGGGAGACATCATTTCCTATAGGATAGTCGCAAGTGGTAACTTAAAATAAAAGACCATTCAAAACAGGGTAACAATAAAGTTACCCTGTCCATATAAAGGTGAAAACCATTAAACTTAGAAATTATGAAAAATTCAACAAATAGCAACAAGTACTTAAACTACATGGGCAGCGCAAACAAAGCCTTGAAAACAATCTTCGGAACTTTATTCTTAACCGTCACCCTATTTAGTTGTGAAACCAATGATGATAATGATGTAGATACTGACATAGAAGTATTGGATTACACAACCATTCAAGGTTTTTTTGAAGCCAATGGCGTGCAAGAACAAATCTTTGCAATGGATGCTTCCATTGGAGGAAGCATAACTGGTGAGGATGGTACAATTGTAACTTTCCCTGCAAATGCTTTGGTAGACGAAAGCAACACCCCCATAACAGGAAACGTGGATGTGGCCATCAAAGAAATATTCAAACCCAGTCAAATGATTTTATCAAACAAACCCACCAACGCCATTAGCTTCTCAAGTGAAAACACCTTTTTGCTGTCCGAAGGTGAAACTGAAGTTGTCGTGTCTCAAAATGGAACAGAAGTCCAATTGGCTTCTGGAATGAATTATCAAGTATCCGTACCTTCTGCTGGTGGGTTGGACAACCAAATGCTTCCTTTTTCAGGAACGACATCGGATGAGGAAGGCATCGTATGGAATGCGACATCGGATGTTGGCGCAGGAAGTGGAAACGGAATGAGCTTTATCGCTGCACCAGCGTCCTACATCTATGATGTCTTTGATACTGGATGGTCCAATTGTGATAAGTTTTACAACTACCCTGGAAACAAAACAACGAACTACATAGATTTGACAGGAAGTCCAAACATTTCAGAAACAACGGTATTCCTGGTTTTCGAAGAAAACAATCTACCTGCCGTGGTCAAATTCTCCACAACATATGCCAATGGGCTTCAAAGTTACATTGACATGCTTCCAGAAGGCTTGGAGGTCACCTATATCGCAATAACAATAGAAAACAACCAACAATATCTGGCCATGACCGAAGTAACCATACAAGATGAAGAGGAATTGACATTAAACTTTGAAGCCAAGTCCACTCAAGAAATACTTGATGCCTTGACCCTTTTAGATTAAAAAAATGCCAAACGGGGTAACAAAACAATTACTCGGTT
Source organism: Bizionia sp. (assembly GCA_020631395.1). Classification (GTDB taxonomy): domain Bacteria; phylum Bacteroidota; class Bacteroidia; order Flavobacteriales; family Flavobacteriaceae; genus JAHDHI01. Next base: position 46,153 of record JAHDHI010000004.1, on the reverse strand, counting down.
TATATAAAGGTGTAAAACAATAAAAATTCAAAATCATGAAAAACTTAAAACAACTATTCGGAACATTATTATTGACATTAATTGCATTCACGAGTTGTGAAACTTCAGATGACAGCGACATCATCTCTGTCTTTGAAGCTCCATCTGCTCAAGAATTCGCAAGCATTAGAGAGCAAGCCTTGGAAAACCATACACAAACCTTTCAATTTGATGGAGAGGATGGAAACATCACATTAACCTCGACAAACGGTGTACAAATAAACATAAACACCAATTGTTTGACCCTAAATGGCAATGCGGTAACAGGAACGGTAGACTTGGAATATGTGGAACTTTTCAACAAAGGGAACATGTTGACCACAAACAAACCAACACTTGGTTCTCTTCCAAACGGTGATAAAGCCTTATTGATCTCTGGTGGTGAATTCTTTGTGGAAGCCACACAAAACGGTACTGCATTGAACACAAATTGTGGATTGCAACTAGCCGTACCTGCGGGTTTAACTGGTGGACCAGATGCAGCAATGACATTATGGGAAGGCAACATTGACGCAGACGATACATTGACTTGGGATGAAGTAGAAGATGCAACTGGTCAAGGAGGCGTATTCGTGGAAGGTTCCATTTACTATAGCATTTTAGACGGATTCGGATGGAGCAACATCGATCGTTTCTATAGTGATCCAAGACCAAAGACACAAATACAAGTACAAGCACCAGTCGGTTACAACTATACGAATAGTGCCGTTTATCTTTCTTATGATGGCGAAGATTTAGGTTTGGCCCAGTTAGACACTTATGATGGAGACTTGAATCTATTCAGCGAGCATTATGGACAAATCCCCATTGGTTTGGAGTGTCATATCATATTCGTAACCGTGGAAGATGGCAACTGGAAATATGCAGTAAAGCCCGTAACCATAGAAGCAGACGACATCATCACATTCACATTGGCTGAAACCACAGATGGAACAGAAGCTGGCCTTACGGCTGTAATCAATGCCCTACCATAATTTAGAACCTGCCATTATGAGGCCAGAAACTTCGGTTTCTGGCTTTTTCCATTAAGTCCCAAGTGAAACGAAACAATATCTAAACGTTATGAATGGCTAAAAAGTAAAAAAACCTTGTCTATACTTTTTAGTATCTTTATAAATGCTATCAACAACTTTTCTTATGAGAAAATCGCTTTCTACACTATTTTTTCTGTGCTTTTGCATTTCTGCACTTTCACAGGAAGAACAAACAAAAGACACCACAAGGGCTATCGCAAACATTGAGTACACCAAGACAAACACCTCTACGGATTTCAAGGCAAAGACTCCGCCACTAAATCAAATAGCTGGTGCTCCAAAAGCCTTTTACACCCATTATTGGGAATTTGGCGATGGAAACTACAGCAAAGAAGCCAATCCCACCCACGTCTACAAGAAAGCTGGCGAATACGAAGTAAGACTCTGGGCAACAAACAACTATGACACAGGAAAGCCTCCGGTATCCCGACCAAAAAAAATTAAAATAGAAAACGATGCCGCTGCATACGACGAGGAAACCTCAATGAGTGAGGATTTCACCTTGCAACGCAATCGAGAACCAATGCCAGAAGAGGACATCGTAGTTGTAATGAGTTACAAGAACTCCAAGGATTACAGTACCAATGGGAAACTTCACCTATTCTACAACGAGGTTAAATACAAAGATGACAACTTCGAGTTGACAGATACGAGAACCTACCATGCAGAACGAGATGCAAGTAATTTGGAATCCATCGTGTTTTCCAATCAAATAGATGACGATTTCAATTATTACGCTTCCGCGGAAAAACAGATGTTACAACTAAGGTCTCGCATTCAAGATACCACGGATAGAAAAAATTTGGAATTGACATTGGCAGAGGCCAAAGCCAATTACAAGACTTCGAGCGTATTGGAATTCGATGATATGAAACCTAACGAAGAACGAAACGTCTTCTACACTTTCAAGACGACTCCCGAAATGCTCAAAGACACGAGCGCCATCATTTCCATAAGGGGTGTCTATGTACCAGACGACACCTTTAAAAATCATAAGGTAAAGAACATGGAAATGGAAATAGTCACCTCGCACGATCCAAACAAGATGTCCACGAACGGGACATTTTTAAACTATAGGCTCGTTCGTTTCAAGCGGCCCAAGTTCAAAATCAAATTTCAAAACAATGGAGAAGGTCCTGCAAGAACCATTCGATTGGAAACGGATGTTCCCGAAATGTTCGACAAATCTACGATTCGCATTGAGGACATGTATCCCAAATGCGAAATATGCCCCAAGAAAGAAGTAAGGTACAGTTGCTTGGATACAATGTTCACAGACAAACAGGCCATCTTCACCTTTAAGAACATTTACTTGCCTGGAAGCGAGCAAAAAAACGTAAAAGATTACGATTCCACGAAAGGTTTCGTAAAATACAGTTTGAAATTTGCCAAGAACTTTCATAAAAAGAGGACAAAATCACGAACAGCAATCATCTTCGACAAAAATGACCCGATTATCACCAACTACTCCACCACACGATTCCTACCCGGAATCTCAGTGGGAGCGAAAACAGGTTACAATTCATTCGGTAACTTGGAGGATTCCAAAAGCTATTTTGTTGGAGTCACCCTTTCTCCCTTCAAGTCCTACAGATGGTATTGGCAAGTGGAATTGTTAAACAGCTTCCATTCCTACAAAGGGGGCAAGACAGTGACAGAAGGCCTTGTGGACACTGCCGCTGGCGTACAGGAATACCAACGTAGAACAGTGATGTCCACATATGACAACATAGACTGGGAAGTCCCAGTTCTTATGCGATACAATGTAAACAACTACATCGGTTTGGGTGCAGGAGTGCAAGGCACCATCTCCCTGAGCGAAAAAAAGACCGAAGACATCAAGTTAGAACGTTTCGAAGGGCAAATGACACCTCCAGGCCCAGTCATAGAAACCATCACATCTTCCAATGAAGACTCAAGTTCCTTTTCCAATTTGAGAACAGGTCTTCTCGTGGAAGCCACAGCTGGTTTTGCTAGAATAGGACCTAGTGTGGGAGCTCGTTACGTGTTCAATTTCAAAGACGACTTCAATTACTTGCAACTCTATGCCATTTGGAAATTTTAAAGTTCCTTTTTTGTAACGTTTCCCAAATTGAAACCTAAAATTGCCATAGTCACCATGAACAGACTCCTTTTTATATTAATCCTCTTATGCAGTGGAAACGCTCTTTCCCAAGATTTGGAAAATGAAATATATGAGGCTACAGAAATCTTCAACAAGGTCAAGACCAATGACGCTTTGAGCACCCTTAATCTGGAAATATCAGATTTCAAAACCAAACTACACACCAAGGACGAACACTTCGCATTTATAAATCTACTCTTGAACAAGGCCTATTATTTGGATAGGAGCAATAGCCAGCAAAAAGCAATCGCAACGTACGAAGAAGCTTGGACAAGATATAAGAAGGAAAAGATTGCAACGGTATTTCAGTTCGACATCATAGAATATTGTTTGATTCCGTTGGGCATTCTTTATCACAAGACAAATAACTATACCAATGCAGAAAACATCATAAAACATTACATCTTCCTCGCAGAGAAGCAACAAAACGATGCCCATCGCATCTCTGGTGCCATAAACCTAAGCAACCTCTACCAAAAGTTAGGCAAGCACCAATTGGCCATGGATGTAGCATCCCAAGGATTGAAAATACCCCAATTGCCATCTCGCAAAAGAAACAAGCTCGAATCCATAAAATCCCGAAGTTCCATTCTTTTGGGCAAGACCATTGTGTACATAGACAATGTGGATGTGAAATTGCCCCACTTGATGGATTTAAACGTTAAAACTCAAATGGAATATGAATTGGCATATGAAATTGGGGATTACAAGAAGGCTTTGAAATTGTTCAAGAACTTGAAATCTTTTGGATACGACAAAATGACTTCTGCCAGAGACTTGGCAAAACTAAACATCGAAGAGGCTCATTTGCATCTACTTTTAAACGACAAGAACACTTCTGCAAAAAAACTGAAGTTGGCTCTTCGCACCCTATTGCCTAATTTTCAAGGCAACGGTCTGCCAACTAAGAACGATCTTTACCCAGAGAATACCTTCATTGACCTTTTCGACGCCTTGGCCAATTTGCAAGTCGATCCAAAAAATGCATTGGAGTGCTATGAATTGAGTTTTCACGTTTCTTCTCTACTGGATAGAGACATAACATCACAGGAGGGAAAGTTGATTCAGCTTTCCAAGAATAGGAGGCGAAGCGAGAAATCCATTTCCTTGTTGCATCGATTGAGTAAAACTAGTGACAACGCCATTTACATCGAGCAAGCTTTCGTCCATGCCGAAAGATTCAAATCTGCCGTCCTAAAGGAGATGGTAGACAAGAAATCGCTTCTGGAATCCCATCCCGAAGATTCCTTGCTCATCAAGGAACAATTTTTATTGAACAAACAAATACAGCTTACCAACCAACTGGTAAGGACACCATACGCCCCTGTAGGAAAAGGAGAGACAAACACCATAAGAGAAGCTTTGAACAGTGTTAGCATTGAATTGAAAGAAACGAAAAACAGCATAGCAGAAAAACACGATGTAGCTCAAGACAGTGACATTTCATTTATCGACATGAAAAAGAAACTCATTGAGGATGATGCTACCTTGGTGGAATACTTTTATGGCAGCGATGCCATCTACCAGTTCATCATTTCGGGAAAGGCTGCCGAGTTGAATGCCATAGCATTGGATGAAACCACGAAGAATGACATTCTGGAGTTCATAAGGTATTTCGACAACGCCTCTGCAATAAACAACGACATCATCAAGTATGCTTCCGATGCCTTCTCCTTGTATGAGACGCTACATTTAGACAAAGTGAAAGACAAGACAAACATTATCGTCATTCCTGACAGTTTCATCAATTTCATCCCCTTTGATGCCTTGCTTACCTCCAAAACCAAAAGTTTGAATTTCGAGACCATGCCTTTTGTCGTAAAAAGTCACAAGTTGGCTTACAACTCCAGTGCTTCTTTATACCTAAAGCAAAACAAACCATTGTCCCAGCAAAGGCTATTGGGCATTTTTCCTGTTTTCGAAAACTCAAACAAGGAACTCACCTACTCCATCAATGAGGCAAAAAGCATTGAAAAAGAGGTTGAATCCACGCTTTTGATGAATAATTTGGCCACTAAGGAGCGCTTTATCGAATTGGCAAACGAATATGACATTCTACATCTATCCACACACGCCAATGCAGGCAATTTCGCAGAACCGGCAAGCATAGAGTTTGCAAATGCCAGCTTGTCCTTGCATGAATTGTATGTCTTGAACCTGAATGTGGATTTGGTGGTATTGAGTGCTTGTGAAACTGGTGTCGGGCGATTGGAGCAAGGAGAAGGCGCAATGAGTTTGGCTCGAGGGTTTCAATATGCCGGTGCAAAGAATATGTTGTTTTCCCTATGGAAGATCAATGATTTGTCCACCTCTCGAATCATGGCATACTTTTACAAAAACCATGATGAAAGCGAGTCTGTATTTTGGGCCAATTGCCAATCCAAATTGGACTACCTACAAGATGAAGACATCGAGAACATAAAGAAATCTCCCTATTACTGGAGCACCTTCGTATTTTATGGAGACTTGACCAAGCCAAGTCAAAACAACTACATTTACCCATCTATTTTTGCAATCTCACTATTAATTGCAGTACTTTTACTTTTGGTTTTAAAAAAGCAAAATGGAAAACGTACTTCAAGAATTCTTACTGAGTAAAGGTTACAAGAAAATCAAGTTAAAACTCACAAAAACAAATCATTTCGAAGTAAAGGCCTCAATAAACGGTGTGAAAGGCTTGTTTATTCTTGATACCGGGGCATCCAGTAGCTGTGTCGGCTTTAAAAGCATAGACTTCTTCAACCTTAAGGTTAAGGATTCCAACATTAAGGCAGCAGGTGCCGGTACCACGGACATGACAACTCAGATATCCAAAAAGAACACCGTAAAGATCGGGAGATGGAAAATGGAGAACAAGAATCTCATACTATTTGACCTCACCCATATAAACACGGCACTTACCACCCATAATGCACAAGCGGTGAATGGCATCATCGGAGCAGATATCTTAAAAAAGGGAAAAGGTATTATAGATTATGAAAAGAAATATCTATATTTAAGTCCCCATTAATCAACTACCGTACTTGCTTTTGCTTTATAGTACCATATAATCATTAATTCATTCCCATCTATGAGCATTTCCATTGTTATTGCTGACGACCACCCACTCATGCTTAGGGGCTTGAGCGGTTACATCTCTTCCAAGGGTTACAATATAATAGGTAGTGCCGAAGATGGCAAGACTGCCTACAACCTCATCGTGAAATTAAATCCGGACATTGCCGTATTAGACATACAAATGCCTTTTCTCACGGGACTCGAGATTGCAGCAGAGTGCAAAAAGAACGAGTTGGACACCAAAATAATCCTAATAACCTTCGACAATGAAGAAAAACTTTATGACAAAGCCATAGCCTATGGTGTCTACGGGTACATCTTGAAGGAATTTGCCGTCGAAGAGATTGAAAATTGCATTGAACACGTAAAACGTGGAGAGCCCTATTTTAGCGAGGAAATAGCGTCTTATCTCAACTCCAAGATAAAATACACCAACACCAAGATAATGGAGCTTTTAACCAAGACCGAGATGAAGGTTGTCCAATCCCTCTCCGAGAACAAGACGAGCCTACAAATAGCTGAGGACTTGGATAGTTCGGTAAGAACGGTGGAGAAGCACAGGAGCAACATCATAAAAAAATTGAAACTAGAAAAATCACATAACGCACTGACCATCTGGGCCAATACAAACAAGAAACTTTTGAAAAACGCGTAGTTATACGTGCTTATAGATAGAATTTTAACCTTATATTTGTAAGGCTATTAATCGATTAATTCCGTGAAAAGAATTATCAAGAGCCCAAAAACAATTCTGCTTTTGGGCTTTTTTTTATTATTTATCCCCAAAAAAATCTGCAAAAAATACGTAGTTCTACGTATTTCACAACTCGATTATTCATTATATCTTTACAGTGCTAATACATCAATAAATTACAAGAAAAATCACTAAAAGCTTCAAAACTTCGTTATTGTTTTGAAGCTTTTTCATTGTTATGACAAAACCTTAAAGAGAAACGTTATCGCCAATGATAACAGGTTTGATGACGATAAACAGTGAAACTTCTTTCCCCTCCGACATCATCGTCATTAGGAATCAACATATAATTTCTACATCCATAGGTTTTCCATGATGAGAGATTGTCAAACACCCCATTTCCATACGTTGTCTTACCAACTGTAGTTAACGAACACCAATAAATATAGGGCTCTGACACCAAAAAGTTCGTTTAAAAAAATACGTAGTTCTACGTATTTCACAACTCGATTATTCATTTTACCTTTACATTGCTATCAATTGATTCTTAGGGAGAATTATTTTAAAGGCTTCAAAAAACGACATAGTTGTTTCTTGGAGCTTTTTTTCATCTTTTATATGAGTAACAGAAGAAGTGAAATTCAGGACTTCATAGAAACTTCATCCCAATTACTTTTACCCTTTTTCAATTCATTCTACAAGAGACAAGTTCGCACCCCGTACAATCCTGAAATCAAAAACCCTGACAGTCAACAAAATAACAAACATCAAAATCGTATTTCTAAAAAGTAGGGTTTCCAACCTACAAACTGTTTCTTATACGAATTATAAAAATGAAACCACCAAAAGCGTTAGAAAAAGAAAAGACAAGACAGCATATAACAACGTCCACTCGCTGGAACTAGAACCCCTTGTCATTGAATGCCCTTCCTAAACTATTACTTATAAAATAAATCATTACTATCTGGCAATTTTAAAACAATTGCTCGACAATTTATTTAACAATTAATATGCATACCATGAAACAAAATTTCTTTTTTATCACCATTTTATTTTTAGGTTGTATTCAACTTGGCGCACAAACAACAGATGTCGTAACAGGGCTAATTCACCCCAGAGGAATGGCTCTAAATGGAAACGACTTGTACATCGCCGAACTCGTTGGAGCCAAAATTTCCAAGATTGACATTACTTCACCTACACCGACAACAGCTACAGATGTAATTATTTTACAGGAATCTCCCATGTCGTTGGCACTCCATGGAAATGACTTGTACATTGCTGAATCTTCTGGAAATAAAATTTCCAAGATCGACATTACCTCTCCTACGCCAACAGCTACAGATGTATTCACTGGCATCGGTAATCCTACTGAAGTACTCATTGTTGGAAATGACCTGTATATGATGGGATTCGATCAAGGTAAAATCTCCAAGATTGACATTACCGCACCAACTCCAACAACAGCAACAGATGTAATAACTGGGCTCTCCGCTTGCAATGGGATGGCTCTCAATGGAAACGATTTGTATTTTACCCAAATAGAAAATGGGGTCGGTAAAATCTCCAAGATTGACATTACCGAGACTACGCCAACAATAATAGACGTGGTAAATGGATTGGGGTGGGCTTTTAATTTGAGATTCCATGGAAATGATTTGTACTTTACTCAAAATAACGCTACGCTTTCCAAAGTGGATGTCACAGAGTCCACGCCAGCAATAGTAGATGTGGTAACAGTCGACAATGGGGGCAATTCCCTTTCAGACATCATCATTGTTGGAAACGAGATATACATCTCCATGTCACAAGGTTTTGCAGGAGGAACAATAGTCAAATACCCTATTCCCTCCCTTTCAACAGAAAACGACCTTGCCATGAATCATTCCATTAAATTTCATCCAAACCCGACTAACGACTTCATTCAGGTTTCTGGTTTGATCAAAAGAGAAAACTATGTCATATACGATGTTTTGGGAACCGAGGTCTTTGACGGCGTCGTTTCGGTAGGCGGAAAAATAGATGTTCGGAAACTTACAGATGGAATGTACTTCTTGAAGATGAACAACCACACTGTCATAAAGTTCATGAAAAAATAAAGACAAGACCGCATACAACAACGTCCACTCACTGGATCCAGAACATCCTTGTCATTGTATGTCCTTCCTAAACTATTATTTATAAAATAAATCATCGCTATTTGGCAATTATTTTAAAACAATTAATCCATTATATCATGAAACAAATTTTCTTTTTTACCTCCATTCTATTTCTAAGTTGTATTCAACTTGGTGCACAAACAACAGATGTCGTAACTGGATTGTACTTTCCAAGGGCAATGGCTCTAGATGGAAACATTCTATACATTGCCGAATCTGGCGCAAATAAAATCTCCAAAATCGACATTACGGCAACTACGCCAACAACGACAACAGATGTAGTTACTGGGTTGACTGAACCTAGTGGTTTGGCTCTTGATGGAAACATACTATACATTGCTGAATATAGCGGAAATAAAATCTCCAAGATTGACTTGACGGCAATTACGCCAACAGCAACAGATGTAATTACTGGATTGAGTGAACCCAAAGGTTTGGCTATTGATGGGAATGACTTGTACTTTGTTCAGAATCTAAATGATGGAAGTAGCATTTCCAAGATAGACATTACCGAAACCACACCAACGGCAATAGAAGTGTTGACAGCTACTGGAAGCGCTTTTTTTTCTGACATTGTTATCGATGGAAACTACTTATACGGTGATCGTAGAGAAGACGGAGCCATATATGGGGAGACGACAATTTTTAAAATGGACATTACAGAAACCTCACCCACAGCTACAGACCTAGTAACTGAATTGTTTCCTTCCGGATTGGTTATCAAGGGAAATGACTTGTATTTTGCTCAAGGAGACTACAATTCATCTCAATTTCATCAAATCTCAAAAATAGACATTACCGCAAGTACCCCAACAGTAAGCGTTGTGGAAACAATTGAATCCAACTATTATTCTCAAGTCATAATTGATGGAGATCACATATATGTTTCCATGGATGTAGATCTAGAATATTGGGACAATCAGAAAATTGTCAAGTTCGACCTCCCCACTCTTTCAATAGATGACGACCTTGCCATGAATCATTCCATTAAATTTTACCCAAACCCGACTAACGACTTCATTCAGGTTTCTGGTTTGATCAAAGGAGAAAAATTTGTCGTATACGATGTTTTGGGGGCTGAGGTCTTTAACGGTGTCGTTTCGGCAGACGGAAAAATAGATCTTCGGAAACTTACAGATGGAACGTACTTCTTGAAGATGAACAACCATGGTGCCATAAAGTTCATAAAAGAATGAAACTCTTTTACTAACAAATCATTTGATCAAGAAGAGAAGCTTCCTTGCTTTCTTTATTTGGCAATATTTGTCAAAAACGATTGAAACTTGTAACAAAACATCACAAGCTCCAATTACGGCAAGGCTTTGAAACCTAAAAAGAGGTTATGAAAAAATACGTAGTTCTACGTATTTCACAGCTCGATTATTCATTTTACCTTTACATTGATATCAATTGATTCTTGAGGGAGAATTATTTTAAAGGCTTCAAAAAACGACATAGTCGTTTCTTGGGGCTTTTTTTATGTAGGAATGGAAGACTTCATTAATCCATATAAAGACTCCATATCGCTCTAAACCAAACAAATGCGAAATATTCTTCGTAAAAAAAGTAGGGTATATAACCTGTATGTTGTCCTTTAAACAAATCATTGAAATTAAAATAGTTTTTGTTCGCTTCAAAAACATAGAAAAGAAAATAATAAAGACTTAAAGCACCTTGTCACAATAAACATTCATTGGATGTCCCTAAAATTAAAGCACGTGTTTGCCCGACCCCTTCTAAACTATTACTTGTAAAAAACAATCGCTTTGACGAGCGACTAAATAATCAACAGCATAACCACTGTCGACAAACAGGGAAACGATTTGTATTTTACCCAAATAAAATATGGGGTCGGTAAAATCTCCAAGATTGACATTACCGAGACTACACCAACAATAACAGACGTGGTAAATGGATTGGGATCGACTTTTAATTTGAGATTCCATGGAAATGATTTGTACTTTACTCAAAATAACGCTACACTTTCCAAGGTGGATGTCACAGAGTCTACGCCAGCAATAGTAGATGTGTTAACAGTCGACAATGGGGAAAATACCCTTTCAGACATCATCATTGTTGGAAATGACATATATATTTCTATAAGAATAGACTTTTTCGATGGTGCAATTGTCAAGCATCCCATTTCCACTCTTTCAATAGATGACGACTTTGCCATGAATCATTCCATTAAATTTTATCCAAACCCGACTAACGACTTCATTCAGGTTTCTGGTTTGATCAAAGGAGAAAAATTTGTCGTATACGATGTTTTGGGGGCTGAGGTCTTTGACGGTGTCGTTTCGGTAGACGGAAAAATAGATGTCCGGAAACTTACAGATGAAACGTATTTCTTGAAGATGAACAACCATGGTGCCATAAAGTTCATTAAAAAATGAAACTCTTTTACCGACAGCCAAAGCATCAAACAAGGAAGACTTCTTGGTTTTTTTTTCACTTTGTACAGTTTGCTGAAAACGAATGCAATTTGCAACAAATCATCATACAGCTCAATGTTTTTGGGACTTTCACAGTGAAAAAAGCCTCTAAAAAAATACGTAGTTCTACGTATTTCACAACTCGACTATTCCTTTTATCTTTACATCACTATCAATTAATTCTTAGGGAGAATTATTTTAAAGGCTTCAAAAAACGACATTGTTGTTTCTTGGAGCTTTTTTTTATGCCTTGAGGCTTGGACATGAAAAAGTAAACAATGCATAATTTAATGTCTTATAGAGTCTTTCGCCCTCTAGATAAGCTGAAGTACGAAACTTCTTTTTTTACATTATCATTAAACAGGACTCCTTTCTACTGTACTCAAGAAGATAATTATGTGTCATATAATAAGGCTAGAAATTAAAATGTAATGGCTGCACATTGTCTTTTACTACCCTATCACTTGATCCAACTCTTCAATTTACTGATTATCAAACGTGTTACAATCCAAAAATGATTCATAAAAAATACGTAGTTCTACGTATTTCACAATTCAAATATTCATTTTATCTTTACAGTGCTATAAATCGATTCTTTAGGGAGAATTACTAAAGCTTCAAAACTTGTAATACTGTTTTGAAGCTTTTTTTATGACCATTGCATAGGTCTCACACAAGGAAAAGCCAATACCGAACATAGCCATTGTAGACGTTTCACGGGTGTTTTCAAAAACCACCCCATTCTATGCCCTACAATCAACAAAACAATAAAACCTCAATGTTTTCAATGCTTTACAAAGAAAATCAATCTAAAAATGTAGTCCAAAAAAATACGTAGAACTACGTATTTCATAACTCGCATATTCATTTTACCTTTACATTGCTATTAATTAATTCTTTAGGGGAATTATCAGATGACTCTGCATCATAGCTATGGTGCAGAGTCTTCAATTTAAATAAAATCTATTTTAAAGTGCTATCAGTCATGGAAAAAATAAAAGGGGAAAACAATAAGAATTTGATCATAGGGATTATGATTATCGCTGTCATAGTCATATCCATAAACATCGTTGCAGGTTTCTTTTTAACCAGCTAACGACGTATGCAAATACAGGAGGAAAAAAGCGTAACTTGAGGATCAGGTTACGCTTTTCTCGTATATTCCAATCAATTCCTTATGGTTTCCCAATGGTTCGTTAACACTCGTTAACTATTGAACAGTAGGGTATTTGAACCAATAGATGTCTTTATAGATATACAACTGAATGTGAAATAGTTAAAAATCTCAACAATCATGGAAAAGATAAGAGGAGAGAACAACAGGAACCTGATCATAGGAATCATTATTATTGCCATCATTGTCATATCCATAAACATCGTTGCAGGTTTCTTTTTAATCAGCTAACTACGTATGCAAACACAGAAGGAAAAAGGCATGAGGGAAACCAAAGCCTTATTATTTCAATACGACACTCATTCGTTCAACTAGACAATCTGGAACATTATTGACATTGTTGATAGACACCCAAACCTCTATGTAGTCACTAGGCTGCATAGACAAAATCCCTGTTAAGGTGAAATTTCCTATGTCGTCTTTAGCAAACCGTCTCTCAGCAGAAATTGCGGGCACTTGCACTCCATTCTTATACACATAAAACTCATACTCCCTTGCGTTATTTAAGGAATGGTTTAGAGTTCCTGTACACACTACCTAGAATTCTCTATCTGTTTTTCCTACAAAGGCAATTCTATTGTCAACTGTAGATGTCGTCCTAAATAAATTGGCGGCTGTGGTTGTTCCTAAAATTTTGACTGTGGTATCGCAACCAAAGGTGTTACCGTTGTAATATTTACCATACTATAGTATCCCGTAGCAACCCAATCTGCCTCCAAAGGTATGCCTGGGCAGTTAACAAACCAATCGTTGGTGAAATTATACCCTACATACGTGCCACTAGTAAAGCCATTAACGTAAGTCCCCGCTCCTGAAAAAGCCACATTAAATATAGTAGCTTGCCCTACAGTTGGATTCGCAGACACATCAATACCCACCCCAGAAGCTATATTGACATTGGAATTGGTAAGTTGGATCTCTGTATACGTTCCCGACAAGGTTAAAAACGTACCTGCATTTGTATTGGTCCAAGTAATCAAAGTCATAAAATAAGAGTTTATGTCAGTGGCAACAATACCTCCAGAATTGTTTATAAACTGACCTGTGTTGAAAAACACTATGTTTAAAGTACTTAAAGAACCTATTGAGCTAGCTCCTATGAAATTAACCGCCAAACATATTAAGTTTTCTGTACCACTGCCAGTAATGTCGAACACCTGTTCCCCAACGCTAACTATGGTCAATCTTTTTAAATTCCCGCCCGTATTGCCTGTAAAAAATGTTCCACCTGTAGCATTTACCAATCGATCTTCTACATTGTCCTCGCCTTTTACATAGGCTTCATTGAGTTCAATGGGGAAATCCATAGATACTGTACCATTAATTTCGTACAAGTAGTTAGATGACAATAAATATTTTGCTCCTCCTCCAGCAGCAAGTTCATCTGCTAAATCAGAAATGTCTTTGACCAATTTGTAATTATCTCTAGTTCGACTTTGCAATTTATTCCAAATGCTATTCTCATAATAATAGAAATTTACACTGTTTTTCAAATAGATACCTCTCTATGAAGCAAAAAAACATTTAATGCTGCTTTTTATTGAGAAAGAACAAGCAATTAAGACTAGCAGCCAAGTTCATGAATTCCAACCTCTAGAATGTTCTACTCCGACTATGTTTTTTAGTTGATCCTCTATGGTTTAAATCATCGAGAGTTTCTTAGTAATATTTTTCGTGATTATTTCAAATACTTATTGACTGGAACAATCCTTGGTAGAATAATAAGTTAGAGAAGTACTAGGGCACATCGGCTCTCTATGCTTAATTTGCCAATGACACAAATAGACTGTACCAGCTCAACAAAATGGCTTTTAGATTAACCAGAATATTTGTTGAGCTCGATCCATTGAATGCGTCTATGGCATCAGTCAATATAAGAAAAGGCGCAACCTGTTTAGATTGCGCCTTTTTATGTTTTATTAATGTGATCTTACAATTCCAAAGCTTTCTTGATGTCATTGTCCATCAATAATTCCGTTGGGTTTTCCAAGGCTTCTTTAACTGCAACCAAGAATCCTACACTCTCCTTTCCATCTATAATTCTATGATCATAAGACAAGGCGACGTACATGATTGGACGAATCACCACTTGCCCATCTATGGCTACAGGTCGTTCAACAATGTTGTGCATTCCCAAAATCCCACTTTGAGGTGGGTTTATGATTGGTGTGGAAAGCATGCTTCCAAATACCCCTCCATTGGAGATGGTAAAGGTTCCTCCTGTCATCTCGTCCACAGTGATCTTTCCATCGCGGGCACGAAGCGCCAAACGTTTCACCTCAGCTTCAACACCTCTAAAAGACAAGTTCTCAGCATTTCTAATTACTGGAACCATTAATCCCTTTGGTCCAGAAACGGCGATGCTGACATCAACAAAATCATAAGACAGCATTTCTTTGCCATCGATCATTGAATTCACTGCAGGATACATCTTCAAAGCTCTGACCACTGCCAATGTGAAAAAAGACATGAATCCCAATCCTACACCATGCTTGGCCTTGAACGTTTCCTTGTATTCCTTGCGCAATGCAAAGATAGGGGACATGTCCACCTCGTTAAAAGTAGTAAGCATTGCTGTCGTATTCTTGGCTTCCACCAAACGTTCTGCCACTTTGCGACGCAACATAGACATCTTACTTCTTGAAGTACCTCGGTTTCCTCCTGTTGGAGTTCCCATGGAAGGCACAGCCTTAACAGCATCTTCTTTGGTAATACGTCCATCTTTTCCTGTTCCGGAAATAGTACTGGCATCCATTCCTTTTTCTGCCAATATCTTTTTGGCTGCTGGGCTTGCAGTACCTGTTGCATAGGTTTTTGCTTCCGTAGCTGCTGGCTTAGAAGATTCGACTTTAGGCGCCTCTACTTTTTCTTCGGTTTTGGCTGGCTCATCACCTTCTGGCTTTGCTGCACTCGTATCTATTAAACAAACCACTTGTCCTACAGCGACGGCATCGCCTTCTTCTGCTTTAAGAGTAATGGTTCCGCTTGCTTCCGCAGGAAGTTCCAATGTTGCCTTGTCACTATCCACCTCGGCAATGGCTTGGTCCTTTTCGACATAATCGCCATCTTGAACTAACCATTCTGCTATTTCAACTTCTGTAATCGACTCTCCTGGAGAAGGCACTTTCATTTCTAAAATCATTGTACTATAATTTTATGTGTTTTTTAAGTCTGCTGTATTTTTTAGACTAATTTGTTTTTAATATTGCTTTATTTCTTTGCTATGGCGACTACATACAAGCCACTTAGTTTTCCATTTTTTTCATTCAAACTCAAACGAACGTCCATGACATCCTTTTCAAAGGTCGTCTTATAGACTAAAGCTTTCTCTCTAAGTTTGTAATATTCCATAGATTTGATCTCTCCACGGGACTCTTTTATTCTTTTGAAAAAGAGTTTGGTTCTTTCCAATGGGAATTCTGCCTTCATCTTACTGTCAAACATATCGAAAATGGCATCATAGTCCGAAGCATTGAATGCCGTTTGAAAATTGTTGGCTGCTTTTTCAATGGATTCTCTGTTGGTTTGTGAAAATCCCAATGAGAAGCATAATAGTGCGATAATTAAAAGTCCTTTTTTCATTTTTCTATGTATTTAAGATTGAAGTTTTGAATCCTTCAATGGTGTTAACGCTGATTGTTTTTTGACTTGTCGAATACGTAATCTATAACTTCCTGATGGCGTTTCTTTGAACGCGTTGAGCTTCCTGCCGAAGGAGCTCCATAAGGCCTTCTAGATGCTACTCTAAAGGTTTTAGCTTCATCAAAATGCATTAGCATGTGGCCATAGGCTCCCATGTTTCTTGGCTCTTCTTGAGCCCAAACGACATCTTTTGCGTCTTTGTATTCTTTCAACACATTACGCATTTCCTTAGTTGGCAATGGGAACAACTGCTCTATCCTGACAATGGCAACATCTTCTCTTTCCAGTTTTTCTCTCTCTTCATCCAAATCATAATAGAACTTTCCTGTTACAAACACCAATGTCTTCACTTTACTAGTCTCCACTACATCATCTCCTATTACAGTTTGGAAGCTTCCATTCACAAAAGAATCTACTGAAGAAACAGCTTTAGGGTGACGCAATAGACTTTTTGGCGTAAATACTATCAATGGCTTTCTGAATCCTGCCTTCATTTGCCTACGCAACAAATGGAACATATTTTCTGGTGTGGTACAATCTGCAATGTACATATTGTCCTTCGCACATAGTTGCAAGTAACGCTCCATTCTTGCTGAAGAGTGTTCCGCTCCTTGATTTTCATAACCATGTGGCAATAACATTACCAATCCGTTTTGAGTCTTCCACTTGTCTTCTCCTGCAGAGATGTATTGATCCAACATAATTTGAGCTCCATTGCTAAAGTCCCCAAACTGTGCTTCCCAGATGGTCAATGTTTTTGGACTGGCCATTGCGTAACCATAATCGAAACCTACGACACCGTATTCAGATAACAATGAATTGTATATGTGGAAATCGCCTTGTTTCTCACTGATGTTATTTAGCAATACTACTTCTTCTTCACTATCTTCAACCTTTACGACTGCATGTCTGTGTGAAAATGTTCCACGCTCTACATCTTGTCCGGAAATCCTGACATTGTAACCTTCTTCCAAGAGGGTTCCATAAGCCAAATGCTCGGCCATGGCCCAATCCAACTTGTCCTCATCGAACATTTTTTGCCTAGACTGTATCAAACGTTCTATCTTGCGAATGAACTTCTTATCTTCTGGCAAGTTGGAAATTACCTTTGTTATTTCTTCAAGCTTTTCCCTTGTCGTTGTCGTATCGACAGGTTTCATCATCTCTGTCTCATCCACTCTTGAAAAATCCGTCCATTCATCTTGCATGAATGGTGTAATCACCGTCGTGTCTTCTTTACGGGAGTCTATTAGTTTTTCCTCCAACGAATCCTTGTACTCCTTTTCCAATTGCTTGACGTGATCTTTCGTTATGACGCCTTG
Source organism: Bizionia sp. (assembly GCA_020631395.1). Taxonomy (GTDB): domain Bacteria; phylum Bacteroidota; class Bacteroidia; order Flavobacteriales; family Flavobacteriaceae; genus JAHDHI01. The sequence goes on along the minus strand of JAHDHI010000004.1, from coordinate 28,472 downwards.
AGCCATCAATCTTTCTGCATAGATGTCTCTTGGGTTGGAGTGCTTAGAGATGGCCTTGTACAACTTTGGTTGTGTAAAACGTGGCTCGTCACCTTCGTTGTGCCCATATTTCCTATACCCCAACAAGTCTATGAAGACATCTCTTTTAAATTCCATCCTGAAATCCAAGGCAAACAGCATGGCATGTACCACGGCTTCCACATCGTCAGCATTTACGTGCAATACGGGAGACAACGTCACTTTCCCTACATCCGTGCAATAGGTACTGGAACGCGCATCCAAATAATTGGTTGTGAATCCTATTTGGTTGTTCACTACGATATGTATGGTACCATTGGTCTTGTAACCATCCAACTGTGCCATTTGCACCAATTCGTATACCAATCCTTGTCCAGCAATGGCTGCATCGCCATGTACTACTATTGGTAACACCTTGCTAAAGTCCTCTTTATGATACTTGTCTTGCTTTGCTCTCGCGATACCTTCTACCACTGCGCCTACCGTCTCCAGGTGGGATGGATTGGGTGCGATGCTCAAATGTATCTTCTTTCCTGAATCCGTTTTACGATTGCTCGTTAAGCCCAAATGGTATTTTACGTCTCCGTCGAATACCTTTTCCTCATAATCCTTGCCATCGAACTCACTAAAGATGTCCTTTGCGGATTTCCCAAAGATGTTTTTCAATGTACTCAAACGACCACGATGTGCCATTCCCATTACAAATTCCTTGACTCCAAGATCTGCTGCTCTCTCTATGATTGCATCCAAGGCAGGAATCAAAGACTCCCCTCCTTCCAAGGAAAAACGCTTTTGTCCTACGTATTTGGTATGTAGAAAACTTTCGAAAGAGACGGCTTCGTTGAGTTTTTTTAGAATGTATTTTTTTCTGTCTTCAGAAAACTTGGGCTGATTGTCATTGATGTTCAGCTTGTTTTGAATCCATTTTATCTCCTCTGGCTTACGAATGTACATGTACTCGACACCTATGGAGTCGCAATATATGGTTTCCAGATGGTCTATTATCTGTTGTAGTGTCTGTGGTCCCACACCCAAAATCTCCCCAGCATTGAAGGTCGTGTTCAAATCTGATGCGGAAAGGCCGAAATTTTCGATCTCCAAGGTAGGCGCATATTTTCTTCGCGCTCTAACCGGGTTGGTCTTGGTGAACAAATGGCCTCTGTTTCTATAACCATCTATCAATTTCACCACTTGAAATTCTTTTTGAACATGTTCTGGAATCTGAGTTGATACGCCTTCAACTATTTCTCCCTCCATTCCATAATTTTCACTTCCAAAGTCATAACCTTGAAAAAAGGCTCTCCAACTTGGTTCTACGGAATCTGGGTTTTCAAGATATTGTTCGTATAATTCAGCAAAGTATGCTGTATGTGCTGCGTTTAAAAAGGAATATTTATCCATTGTAATTTTTAAGCTATTGTCGCTTCAACAAAATTTCACCAAAAATACAACTTTTACTAAAAATAGTTATGCTTTTATTATATTTATAACTTTTAGCTTAAACAAATCTTGTTCCTATGAAATATATTGGCATTGACTTTAAAAAAAATACCATCGTTTTATTGCTATCGCTTTTTTTTGCCAACTTGGCCATTGCCCAAGACAATGACCGTTCGCAATCCAGTGATTTTTGGAACAATGTTCGTTTTGGAGGTGGTTTGGGCTTAAGTACAGGCAATGGCTTTTTCAGTGCAACGATTGCCCCTAGTGCCATTTATGACTTCAATAGCCAATTTGCTTTGGGACTAGGATTGAACGCGACTTACAACAAGCGCAAAAATTTTTACAAATCTACTATTTTGGGAGGCAGCATCATTGGGCTTTTCAATCCAATAGAAGCCTTGCAACTGTCTGCCGAATTCGAAGAGTTGCACGTAAACAGAAATTATGACAGCAACCTTTTCGAGAATGACAAATACTGGTATCCAGCCTTGTTCGTTGGAGCTGGATATAGAAGCCAGAACGTAACCATCGGAATACGATACGATGTACTCTATGATGAAAACAGAAGTGTCTATGCAGATGCTTGGGCTCCTTTCGTTAGATTCTATTTCTAAGGAAGACTCATAGCTTGGTAGAATACTTATTCTTGAACCAGACTTTTTGCCATTCCCTTTTAAGAATCAAGAAGGCGACTTCCTCGGATAATTTCAGAGTATCGTTTCCATCCAATGCCTTTATGGTTTTTTCTGGAACATCTATGATATAGAGCAAATTAAGGTAATCGGAGAATTTTTCTTGGATGAGTACATAGACCGTCTCATGCAAAAGCAACTTTAAGCTTGTTGGTAGGATTTCCTCATCAAAATCCAAATCTATGTTTGCAAACAAAAAGTCCTTGTTTATTTGACGAATGAGTTTCTTGTACAAATCCAATTGATTTGCTTCCTCTATCAATTCATTAAATGTTGCAGGCAACTCCATTTGTTTACAATTAAGTTCAACCTCAAAGGTATTGCAATTTAAACTTTTCGTGTCATTAAAGTGTTACCAAATTGTTTCAAAAGTAATTTCTTTTCTTCTGGGATGCTCAATGTTTCGAGAACCGAGAATGCCTTGTTGGTATAACTTTCTATTTTATTTTGAGTTTCTTCAGCAGAACCACTGGAAATAAAAAACTGCTTTACAGTTTCTATCTTTTCAACGTTATCTTCCAAATTGACGGTAAACAATTGTTGCAACAAAACCTTGTCTGATGGTGCTAAGAACTGAATGGCCTTTAAATACAAATATGTCTTTTTGTTTTCTATGATATCGCCACCTACTTGTTTGCCAAATGTCTTTGGGTCTCCAAAGGCGTCCAAATAATCGTCTTGCAACTGAAATGCAATCCCCAAGAACCTTCCGAACTCATATACTTTATCCTGATCCTGCTTTGAAGCACCAGCAACAATGGCGCCCATTTTCATTGCAGCTCCAACCAAAACTGCCGTTTTGTACTCGATCATTTTCAAATACTCGGAAACGGTTACGTCATCACGAGTTTCAAAATCGACATCGTATTGTTGTCCTTCACAGACCTCCAATGCCGTTTTGCCAAACAACTTTGCCAACGATTGAAATGTACTTGGCTCATAGTTCTCAAACAATTGATAGGCCATGATCAACATTGCATCTCCAGAAAGAATCCCCGTGTTAATGTCCCATTTCTCATGAACGGTCTGTTTGCCTCGGCGCAAAGGCGCATCGTCCATGATATCATCGTGTACCAATGAGAAATTATGAAATATCTCTATGCTCAAAGCTGCATCCAGTGCTTTTTCATAATCACAGTTAAAAGCTTCCGCTGACATCAAAGTCAATACAGGGCGCAACCGCTTGCCTCCCAATTGCAAGATATAATTGATTGGACCATATAGATTCTTTGGTTCTCTCTCCTTGGAAAAAGCTTGTAAGTAATTCACAAATACGGTTTGGTAATCTAATATCTCTTGCATCTGGCAAAAATAATGCAAATGAAACCACTAAAACAAGTACTTTAAGTTAATGTTAAAAATTTATTAAAACTTAGGAAACTTTTTTTGTTTTTAAAGTTTCCATACTTATCTTTGCACCTGATTATGAAAGAACAAATAATAGTAAAATCCACAGAATTGTTTTTAACACTTGGTTTCAAAAGTGTTACAATGGACGACATAGCCAATGAGATGGGAATTTCCAAAAAAACCATCTATGTCCATTTTAAAAACAAAACCAAACTCATTGAAGCCGTCTCATTTTTTCTTTTTGACAACATTTGTGAGGGCATAGATCGTATCTGTGAAGCCTCAGCCAATCCAATTGAAGAACTATACGACATCAAAATGTTTGTGATGCAGCATTTGAAAAACGAGAAGACCTCTCCACAATTTCAACTAAAAAAATACTATCCCCAAATACACGACATCATTAGGATGAAACAATTTGAAAAGATGCACGAATCCGTCATGGAGAGTCTACAAAAAGGCATAGATACTTTCGTCTTTAGGTCCAACATAGACATCGATTTCATTTCTCGCATGTATTTCAATGGTATGACAGGCATTAAGGATGGGGTTATCTTCCCTCAAGAGAAATTCAACATGGACTACTTGATGGAAAGTTATTTGGAGTACCACCTAAGAGCCATAGTAACTGAAGATGGCTTTAAGATATTAAATCAATTTATAAACAAAACCAATCAAAAGTAGATAGTAATGAAACACTTTTCAATCGTACTATTATTTCTAATGACAACAATTGCCTTTTCTCAAGAAGACAAGCAAAGCTTCACATTGCAGGAAGCCATAGACTATGCATTAGAAAACAATCGCACTGCAAAAAACGCAGCGTTGGACATCAAAGCAGCCGAACAACAAAAATGGGAAACCACTGCTACAGGACTACCACAAATCAATGCTTCCATAGACTATCAAAATGCATTGAAACAACAGTTTGAAGGCATAGATTTCAACGGAGACGGCATTACCGATTTTGGAGCCAAACAATCTGTAAATGCTGGTGCAACCTTAACCCAAAAAATATTTGATGGCTCATATCTGGTAGGGTTGCAGTCTGCCAAGGTATTTTTGGAGATCTCAAGAAATGCGAAAGACAAAACCGACTTAGAGGTTCGCAAAACAGTTATAAATGCATATGGAAACGTTTTATTGGCAGAAGAAAGCCTTAACATACTACAACGCAACATAGATGTATTGGAAAAGAACCTGAATGACATTACCAAGATCTACGAGAATGGATTGGAAGAAGAAGAAAGCGTGGAACAATTACAAATCACACTGTCCGGTGTAAAAAGCAGTTTCAACAACACCAGTCGACTCAAGAAACTGGCTTATCAAATGCTTAACATCACCTTAGGAAAGGACATAACCTCCGAGACCACCCTTTTGGACAATTTGGAATCCTTGACAAAGGAAAACGTTGCTCTGACCTTGTTGGAAGGTAGTGAAGATGTTAAAAACACCATTGACTATAAAATTGCTGAAAACGATAAAAAAGCCAAAGAGCTTCTGGTAAAACTAGAGAAAAGCAAAGCACTCCCAACTGTAAACACATTTATAAATGGGATATACATTGGTAACAATGACGAGTTTCAATTCTTGACAAGCAACCAGAAATGGGCAGGCACCTCAGCTTTCGGTCTCAGTATAAACATTCCCATATTCAGTTCAGGAATGCGAAGTGCAGCAACACAACGAGCAAAAATAAACTTGTCCAAGGCCGAAGACGACCTCTTAGAAATGGAGCAAAAGATAAAACTTCAAATTGCAGCAGCAAAAAGCGACTACCAATTCTCCATTGAGGATTATACGAATAAAAAAGAAAACTTGAATCTTGCCGAACGCATCGAAAAGAAAAACCAAACCAAATTCTTTGAAGGTATTGCCTCAAGCTTCGAATTAAGGCAGGCACAGACGCAATTGTATTCGGCACAACAAGATCTTTTACAAGCCATGCTCGATGTCATCAACAAGAAAGCAGAATTGGAAACTGCATTGAATGACATAACAAACAATTAATCAATCCAAAAAAATCAAAACAATGAAAAACATATATTCAGCATTAATCCTAACTCTCCTTTTGTCAGCTTGTGGAGGGGACAAAAAACAGTCAACGGAAAGTTTGGTGGAAAGTGGTTCCTTGGAACAGATTCGTAAGAAGAAATCTGAATTGGATGCCGAACAACAATCCATATCAGCCCAATTGAAGCAATTGGAATCAAGGATCAAAATCTTGGATCCTCAAGAAAAGATTCCTTTGATTACGACCTTGGCAGCCAAAGAAGCCGTTTTCATGCACTATGTGGAATTGCAGGGTAGCGTAAGTACAAAACAAAACTTGGTCATCTATCCTGAGTACTCTGGAATCTTGACTCGGGTCTATGTTAAAGAAGGGCAATACGTAAGCAAGGGGCAACAATTGGCAAAAATAGATGATGGAGGATTGAGCCAACAAGTGGCACAATTGCAAATTCAAGCGGATTTGGCAAAAACCACCTTTGAAAGGCAACAACGCCTTTGGAACCAAAAGATTGGTAGTGAAATACAATACCTTCAAGCAAAATCCACATACGAAGCACAACAAAAGGCGGTAAACCAACTACAGCAACAAGTAGGCAAGACAATAGTTCGTGCCCCCTTTTCTGGAACCATAGACAACGTCATCACAGAACAAGGTAGTGTCGTAGCGCCAGGACAATCTCAATTGTTTAGAATTGTAAACCTGAATGACATGTACATTGAAACTGATGTACCAGAGCGCTACATATCCAATGTGACTCCGGGAAAGGCTGTAAAGGTAGAATTTCCAATTCTGGGAAAATCCCTGGATGCTAAAATTCGTCAAGCAGGAAATTTCATCAATCCAGCAAACAGGACCTTCAAGGTAGAAGTTGCCGTTCCCAACAAAGACAAGACGATTAAGCCCAATCTGACAGCCAAGCTCAAGATAAACGATTACACGAATAACAAAGCGCTTCTAATACCTCAAAACATCATTTCTGAAAATGCAGAAGGCCAACAATACGTATATACAGTTACAGGCAAAAAGGATAGTCTTGCAAAAGCAAAAAGAGTCATCATAGAAACTGGTAAAACACAAGGCGACGACATTGAGGTCCTTTCCGGGTTAAACGATGGTGACGAAATTATTCAAGAAGGAGCAAGAAGTGTGAAAGATGGACAAGAAGTAAAAATTCTTGTAGTTGAAGACTAATTCAAACCACTAAAAACTTTAAAAATGACCAAAAGAGAAAAGAAAGTAGATATGGAGTTTGGGTTGTCATCATGGGCCATAAACAACAAAACGACTATGTATGTTCTAATTACGCTCATACTTTTTCTTGGTGGCTCTGCATATTTTAGCATGGCCAGAGAAAACTTCCCTGAAATCAAGGAAACTAAGATCTACATTAGTTCCGTATACCCTGGGAATACAGCCGAAGACATAGAAAAGTTAATTACAGACCCCATTGAAGACAAACTGAAAACGGTTAGCAACGTCGTAGAAATAACTTCAACCTCCCAAGAAGACTATTCAATCGTCATTGTTGAATTCGACGAAAAAATTTCAGTAGAAGCAGCAAAGCAAAAGGTAAAAGATGAAGTAGATTCTGAAACCTCCAGTGAAGATTGGCCCACTTTCAACAATGCAAAAGTAGAGCCTAACATCTTCGACTTGAGCATGTCTGAAGAAATACCAATCTTGAACATCAACATCTCTGGAGATTATCCAGTCGACAAGTTGAAGGAGTTTGGAGAATACCTAGAAGACGAGATTGAAAGCTTGATGGAGATCAAACAAGTTGACATCCGTGGAGCTCAGGAAAAGGAAGTGGAAGTTGCCGTGGACATATACAAGATGATGGCCGCCCAAGTTAGTTTCAATGACATCATTGGAGCCATAAACAACGAAAACATGACCATGTCCGCCGGTAATTTAATTTCAAGCGGGCAACGCCGTACCATTAGGATTCTAGGTGAAATAGAAACGCCTTCTGCGCTAGAAGACTTTGTTGTAAAGTCGGAAAAAGGAAACTCCATTTACCTTAGAGACATTGCAGAAATCACTTTCAAGGACGAAGACAAGACCACTTACGCAAGAGAATTTGGAGACCCAGTTGTAATGCTTGATGTAAAAAAGCGTTCTGGAGAAAACATGGTGGCTGCAGCCGATCAAATCCGAGTTATCGTAGATAAGGCCATTGCCGAAGTTTTCCCTCAAGATCTCAAAGTCTCCATAGCCAACGACCAATCTTCCAAAACCATTGGTCAAGTAGACGATTTGGTAAACAACATCATCTTCGGGATTATCTTGGTGGTTACCGTACTAATGTTCTTCTTGGGTTTTAAAAATGCCCTTTTTGTTGGGTTTGCCATTCCTATGTCCATGTTCATGTCATTGATGATACTTGACTATTTAGGGTTTACGATGAATACCATGATCCTTTTCGGATTGATCATGGGATTGGGAATGTTGGTGGACAACGGTATCGTCGTAGTGGAAAACGTATACCGTTTGATGGATGAAGAAGGCATGAGTAGAATTGAAGCTGCCAAGAAGGGTATTGGAGAAATAGCATTCCCCATCATTATTTCAACAGCAACTACCGTAGCTGCATTTATTCCTTTGGGGCTATGGCCAGGAGTCATGGGACAATTCATGATTTATTTTCCAATTACCTTATCTGTGGTACTAGGCTCTTCTTTATTTGTAGCCATTTTCTTCAATTCGGTTTTGGTTTCTCAGTTTATGACTACAGAAGACAAGAATATGCCTATGAAACAGATCATTAAAATTTCTGCCATAATGATAGCAATAGGAGTATTGATCTTTGCCTTTGGTGGAGACTATAGAGCTTTAGGGTCTTTAATGGTTTTCACAGCCATAATGCTATGGGTATATAGATTGTTCCTAAGAAAATGGGCAAATGGATTTCAAAACAAAGTATTGCCACGTTGGGAACGTTTTTATGAAAGAGCATTGCGTGCTGCTTTGAGAGGAAGAAAACCCATGTTGATTACCGTAGGGACATTTGTCCTACTAATCATAGCATTCATGGGCTTTGGAGCCTCCGTTGGAAGTCAGCGTACCAAAGTTGAGTTTTTTCCAGACAACACTCCAAATCAGATTATCGTGTATATAGAATATCCTGAAGGTACGGATATCAAAAAGACGAATGCAATCACAAAAGACATAGAACAACGTGTCTATAAAATAATAAACGAGGAAGCCTATAAGTCCGGTGATTTCAATTTTCTAACGGAAAGTGCAGTATCTCAAGTAGGAGAAGGCGCGGGAAATCCACAAACCGATGGTGGATCGGCAGCCGAAATGCCTCATCGTGGGAAGATTACGGCAACGATGCGCGAGTATAAATTCAGAGAAGGAGCAGACAGTCAAGTACTTCTCAAGAAGGTACAATTGGCACTTAAAGACATTTATCCAGGTGTTGCCATCTCTGTAGAAAAAGATGCCGTTGGACCTCCAGCTGGATACCCCATCAATGTCGAGTTAGAAGGTGACGATTATTCAGAATTGATTGCCACTGCAGAAAAGATGCGGGATTTCGTCAACTCCAAGAACATTCAAGGAATAGACGAGTTAAAAATAGATGTCAACAAGTCCAAACCTTCAATGCAAGTTCAAATCGACAGAAAGAAAGCTGGAGAACTAGGGGTAACCTCAGGGCAAGTTGGCCAACAATTGCGTAATGCCATTTTTGGAGCCAAAGCAGGAATCTACAAAGAAGATGGTGAAGATTATGACATCTATGTTCGCTTCAATGAGGAGAACAGATATAATACCAGTGCCATATTCAACCAGAAAATTACATTTAGAGATCCCGCAAATGGCCAAATAAAGGAGATTCCCGTTTCGGCAGTTGCCAAGCAAAGCAATACTTCTGGGTTTAGCGCCATAAAACACAAGGACGTTAAACGTGTGGTAACATTGTATTCTGCTTTGGCACCAGGGTTTACAGATGCTGGGGCAATTGTTTCTCAAATTCAAAATGAAATGCAAAGTTTCACTGAAAAACCTGCAACGGTCAAAATTGATTACACTGGCCAAATAGAAGAGCAAGACAAACAAATGTCCTTTTTAATGGGCGCCTTCTTTACTGGACTAGGCCTTATATTCTTCATATTGATCTTCCAATTCAACTCGGTTTCGAAACCTGGCATCATCATGTTGGCAATCTTCTTAAGTTTAATTGGCGTATTTGGAGGTATCGTGGCAACAGGTAGTTCTTTTGTAATCATGATGACGATGATGGGAATTATCTCTCTTGCAGGAATTGTAGTAAACAATGGAGTGGTATTGTTGGATTACACTCAATTGCTAATAGACAGAAAAAAAGTACAACATGATTTGGAAGATGAAGATTATCTGGATAATGAGGATTTGCTGGATGCCATAATAAAAGGAGGTAGAGCTCGTCTTCGTCCAGTGTTGTTGACCGCCATCACGACAATTTTAGGATTAATACCATTGGCTACTGGATTCAACATCAACTTCTTTACTCTATTTAGCGATTTTGATCCTAACATCTATATGGGAGGGGACAACGTCATTTTCTGGGGTCCATTGGCTTGGACTGTAATATATGGTTTATTTATAGCAACCTTCTTGACCCTGATAGTGGTTCCTATCTTATTCTACTTGATCACAAGGTTTAAAATGTGGTTGCGTCGTAGATCCGCTTCAAAAGTGGCCATTGATGAAGGTGAGACTTTCACTGGTGACAGTCCTGCATTGGCTATGGATGAAAATTAAAAAGATATGATATAAAAAAAGCCTGCGATTTGATTAATCGCAGGCTTTCTTGTTTAATACCACTATTGGAAAAAATTATTGATTTTCAGTTGCTGGAATTGGGAATTGCACCCAAACATCATCATCCACACGGTCTATAGGCAATTCGGACAATCTATCGAATCTTCTCATGTCCACCCAACGATGCCCCTCTGCATATAGAGAATATCTTCTTTCATATACTATTCGGTCTTCGTCCACAGAACCAGGAGCTACATCTCCCAAACCAGCTGCGTTTCTCACAACATTGATTGCTGTTTCCGCATCACCTGGATTCGACACCATGTTAGCTTCCGCATATAAAAGAATAAGCTCTTCATTCCTAATCATTGGAATGGAAGATACATTCGTCTCATAACGAAATACGTCGTAACTTCCAGTCAAATCATCCAAAGTCAACGGAGCATCTCTCAAGAATGTTTTATTCGGCACTCTGGCATCATTGGTTTCCGCATCTGTTATAAAACTAGGTTGCACTATTCGTACCCCTGCCGTCGACGCATTTTCTGGAAAAAACATTGGATTGAACAAATCCCCTCCGTTAGATGAATACTCATAGTACACACCTTTGTTTAAATCTCCGGCCAAATCAAAAAAGGATTCTCCCAAAGCCGACAACACTCCTGCACTGTCCCCTTCATACATGGCAACCCTTGCAGCTAAGCCTCTATTGAATTCCCTAAACGTAGTTGGTGTATTGAAGTCAACGAAACCATCAGTCATGTTAAATGGAAACGCGCTTCCACCGGCACTCAAATCCGTAGCTGCATCATCCAACAATGTGCTTATTGCACCCAATGACTCTGTATACCCCAAGAATGGGCCAAGGTTTTGCGGATCTGAAACATCTACTCGTATACCATTTTGATACATCAAATTCAAATTCAGCATCAACTCATAGGCTTGAATCGTCTTGGCAAACCCTTGAATTGCACTCAATTCCTGTGCCGAATATGTTGGTGTCGTATTCGGTATGGCTTGCAATATGACATTCGCACTTTTAACTGTTCCATAACGAGCCCCCCATGGTCCAGTCGTGTAAAATGTATTATTGTCCAAAGTTGCAGCTCCTTTACCCAACAAATCTGATGTGAATCTAGGATCTGAACTGGAAAAACGATAATACTCCCTACCAATTACGCCTACATCATCATAGTATGTCCCCAATCTAATTCTCATGTCGTTCAATACACCTCCAACAAGGTCTTGAATGTCTCCTCGAGTACTACTTTCAATGATATTTTCTATTGTAGGCCCATTTAAATCTCCTACTTCGTCCAAAGTACATGATGAAAAGGCCAACAAGCCCAATCCACCAATCATCAATATTTTATTTAATTTTTTCATAATTGCTATTTTTTATAAACCTACGGATAAGTTGAACATTAATCTCTTAGATGATGGAAAAGGAGTAACCTCTACCCCTGTGGAGATTCCTCCAGAACCAAAATTGGAAACCTCGGGATCATAACTGTTGTAATCGAAAATATTGATTAGGTTAGTTCCTGAAAACCCTACTCTGATACTTTCCAAATGACCTCCAAGGATGTTTTTCAGGACTTCGTCCGTAAAATTGTAGTACAATCCAATCTCTCTCAATCTCAAATAAGACGCATCCTCTACGAAAGGTGCTGCCGAAACTCCCAACTGACTCAATCTATACGGTCCATTTCCTACTGCTCCAGCTGGATCCAAATCGACTGTGTCATAATCGTGACTGGTTCCATTCAAATCCGTTAGAAGAGACGTCAAATTTATGTTATCTCCTCCTTTTTTCCAGTGAAACAAAAAGGATAGATTGAAATTCTTATAACGCAGTGAATTTTGAAATGACATTTGAAAATCTGCTTCTGCATCTCCATGAACCACAACACCATCCGGGCTAATCCCTACGATTTGGGTTGCGCTTTTTCCTTCTTCAATCCTAAAAGTCCCCAAAGTAGCACCGAAAGCCCCTGTATTAAAGGCTGGAACATTCAGTTTTGTTATTTCAGATTGATTCTTGAAATAAGAGACATTGGTATTCCAACTGAAATCATCCGTCTCGTAAGGAGTTGCATTCAAGGCAATCTCCACCCCTTTGTTCTCAAGATTCCCAACATTTACGACTTTGCTAGTGAATCCAGAAGATGGCTCTATCGATGATTGTATGATCAAATCGTCAACCTTTTTCTTGTAGTACGTAAACTCCAACCCTATTCTATTGTTCAATGCTCCTACATCAAACCCCAGTTCCAACTCTTTTTGTCTTTCAGGTCCTATATCCTCATTCCCCAATTGCCCTACCAAGGTGATTCCACTCAATCCATCTATCGTCGTATTCGTATATATGGTCGTGTTCGCTCCAAAGAACGGAAAGTTACCTGCCTCACCATAAGCTACTCTAAGTTTCAATTGATTGATTTTTTCAGATTCCCAAAAACCAAGGTTGTTTACATTTACAGCCAATGATGCCTTAGGGTAATAAAACAACTTGTTCACATCCACATTGTTAGTAGACTTATCTCCTCTTACCCCTACAGTAGCTATGAATTTATCTTGATAATTCAACTCTTCCTGCACGAAGAATCCCAAATCATTTTGTTTCAATCTATTTTGCACCGTATTTCTATTTGCAGCCAAATTCAAATTCGTTTGACCAGACACCAAGCCTGTAGCCGTAACCAAAATCCCATCTCTATCGAAGTTTTCTTTGGTAACACCCAATTGGGTTCTAAAGTTGAGATCGCTATCCGTAGTGTAATTATGTACCATGAAAGCTGAATAGTTCGTATTGAAAACTCTTGTAGTTCCTTGTGCCGAAACTCCTCCTACTCCACCGTTGTCTGGGTTTTCGAATTGCAAAATCTTAGGAAAGATGGCTCTTGTCACAAAAGTATAGGTATCTAAACCAGCTTTAACGATTAACTTGAGATCCGATTTTTCCCCTTTGTACAAGTTCGCATTCAAACTTCCTCCTGTGATGAAACGAGAGTTTTTCTCATTGTTGGTAACGAGATCCCTTGTTTGCAATACATTGGAAGCACCTGTAGGATTGTCCGGATAAACACCATTTACAGGAAACAAGTCCAACCAAGGCGTCGTTGACGTCAAAGAAACTCCAATCGTGGTTCCCGTATTGTCATTGTTGAAAAACCCCCTGTCTGAAGAAGATCTTATGTAATTGCTATTTATATCCAATTTTATGTTGTCTGTAATACGTTGTCCCAAATTAAGACGTATGGATGTTTTCTCATACCCTGTTCGTTTCACTATGCCTTCTTCATCCAAATGGGATATCCCTGCATAAAACGTAGTCGTTTCGCCTCCTCCACTTGCACTAATGCTCGTATTGTTGATAAATCCATTCTCTCCAAAAAGTTCATCTTCATAATCTATTAAACGACCATTGTCTCTAGCATCTATAAAATCTGCCACGGCATCGACACCAAAGGAGTCTTCCACGCGTTGCTCATTGTAATCTCTCAATCCCAAAAGATTGATGGCTTTGGTAAAACCAACCGATTGCGTCAAATTGATTTTCGTGTCTCCTCTTTTTCCTCTTTTGGTTGTGATGATCACAACACCTGCAGAGGCTCTGGATCCATAGATCGCAGCTGCAGAGGCTCCCTTCAATATCTCGATGTTCTCGATGTCATCAGGGTTGATGTCTGCAATCCTGTTCGTAGGGTTGTCTTGATTTGATGCACTACCTCCAGCAGCAGCTCCCGAAACCGTATTTAACCCAGCTGCTATCGAGGAGTTGTCGATATAGACACCATCTACGATGTACAATGGTTGCGAATTACCTGCAATAGATGTGATTCCTCTCATCTTAACAGACAAACCTCCCCCTGGCGCACCAGAATTGGCACTGACTATGGCTCCTGTGAATTTGCCATAAAGTGCCCCATCCAAAGTGGTAGGTGGTGTAGTACCTGTTAACTTCTCAGCAGAGATGCTTGATACGGAATTAGCGGCATTGCTTCTTTTTATCGAAGTTGCCAAACCTGTAATTACGACTTCACTAAGAGCCGTTGTAGACTCTTGTAAGGTGACATTTACTGTAGCAGCAGCTTCAACCACCACTTCTTGCGATTCAAATCCCAACAAGGAAAATTGCAATGTTACTGGGTAATCTGAAACGTTGACTATGTAGTTTCCATCAAAATCTGACGTCGTCCCAGTCGAAGTACCCTTTACTACGACATTTGCACCTGGTAAGGGCTGATTATTTGTCCCATCTGTTACAGTCCCTGTAATTTGCTGAGATACAGCTGTTAGAGGGAAAAACAACAATGAAAACAAAAACAATTTTAAAGACAATGCTTTACTCATAATTTTAGTTTTTTTTGATTAATTATCTAAATATCCTAAAATTTTATTAAAATTTTACATTGTTTTTAAATTATTATCAAGTAAACCATCATTTCAACAACAAAAGACCAATTATAATATCACTTGAAAAAGCCAGCTTTTATAAATAAACATAATATGCTATTTTAAAACATAATATCTTATTAAATTTGCTTCTTTAAAATTCCATTATGTATAGAAGTCATAACTGTGGTGAATTAAACGCATCACATATAGATAAAGAGGTTACCCTTTCAGGTTGGGTTCAAAAATCACGAGACAAAGGTTTTATCATTTGGGTCGATTTACGTGATCGCTATGGTATTACCCAATTGCTTTTTGATGAGGAACGCACTTCTAAGCCCTTGTTAGAACAAGCTCAAAAATTGGGTCGTGAGTTCGTGATTCAAATTAAAGGTAAGGTCATTGAGCGAGCTTCCAAAAACCCTAACATGTCTACTGGCGACATCGAAATCTTGGTATCGGAGTTAACTATTTTGAATGAGGCGCTGACTCCCCCTTTTACCATTGAAGACAATACAGATGGTGGCGAGGACATTCGTATGAAGTATCGTTATTTGGACATTCGTCGCAATCCTGTTAAAGACAACTTGATTTTTAGGGCAAAGGTGACTCAAGAAGTTCGGAACTTTCTATCCAAAGAGGGTTTCATCGAAGTGGAAACACCATACCTTATAAAATCCACCCCAGAAGGTGCTCGTGATTTCGTTGTGCCTTCTCGCATGAATAAAGGTGAATTCTATGCACTTCCTCAATCGCCACAAACCTTTAAACAATTGCTGATGGTTGGAGGAATGGACAAATACTTTCAAATCGTAAAGTGCTTTAGAGATGAAGATCTACGTGCAGACAGGCAACCCGAGTTCACACAAATAGACTGTGAAATGGCATTTGTAGAACAAGAGGACATCTTAAATGTCTTTGAAGGACTTACGCACCACTTGCTCAAGAAAGTAAATGGTGTTGAAATCGAAAAATTCCCAAGAATGCTATACGACGATGCAATGCGCTTGTATGGAAACGACAAGCCGGACATTAGATTCGGCATGGCGTTTGGAGAATTGAACGACGTTGCCCAACATAGGGATTTCGGTGTTTTCAACAATGCAGAATTGGTTGTAGGAATCGCTGTGCCTGGAGGAAACAAATACACGAGAAAAGAAATAGACAAATTAATCGATTGGGTAAAGCGTCCGCAAGTAGGTGCATTGGGAATGGTTTATTCGAGATGCAATGACGATGGAAGTTTCAAATCTTCAGTAGACAAATTTTACGATCAGGAGGATTTGGCAAAATGGGCAGAGGCCACTGGCGCTAATGCTGGCGATTTAATTTGCGTGCTTTCTGGAGACAAAAACAAGGTAAGAGCACAATTGAGTGCCTTGCGAATGGAAATGGCAGAGCGTTTGGAGTTAAGAGACCCCAAAGTATTTGCCCCGCTTTGGGTTATGGACTTCCCTTTGTTGGAGTTGGATGAGGAAACTGGACATTATCATGCCATGCACCACCCATTCACTTCTCCCAAACCAGGCCAAATAGAATTGTTGGACACCAAACCAGGAGAAGTAAAAGCCAATGCATATGATTTGGTGTTGAACGGAAATGAAATCGGAGGAGGTTCCATTCGTATTCACGACAAAGCAACACAAGCAATCATGTTGAAGCATTTGGGATTCTCCGAAGAAGAAGCTAGAGCTCAATTTGGCTTTTTGATGGATGCCTTCGAGTATGGAGCGCCTCCTCATGGAGGACTGGCCTTTGGATTGGACAGATTGGTTGCCATTTTGGGTGGACAAGAGACCATTCGTGATTTCATTGCTTTCCCTAAAAACAATTCGGGTCGTGATGTCATGATAGATGCTCCTGCACCCATTGACGATGAACAATTGGAAGAATTGAATTTGAAATTGAACTTGTAATTCACATATTCGAAATAGATGCTTATATCATTGAAAGCATCATACGCAAAAAATCCTGCCACTCGCAGGATTTTTTCATTAGATTCATGAAATGAAAAGAAATGGGGTTTTAGAATTAGGCAGATTTGTTTTTGGAGTACTATTGCCGTTGGTAAGCTTCATAAGTTGTTCCAGCAACTCAAGAAACAATACTTACATTCCTAAAGACAATCAGTTTTCGCATTCGGCACAATACATTGACATGGGAAAATCACTTTTGTCGGAAGGGTTTGAAGTTTGCGACACAAATTACATCATTCAATATTACAATCCTGAACGAGCTACTTATAGCAAAGGGAAAAATGGACTTCGAAAGTTCATACTATCAAATTACGAAAACAGAAACTATTCGGATTCTGGGTACCTCAACATTCGTTTCATCATAAATTGCAAAGGGGAAGCCGGTTGCTACGTCATTCATGAAAACGACTTGAATTTGACCCCCAAGACGTTCAATGAAGACTTAAAACAACAATTGTTCCTACTCACTACCCAGTTGAAGAAGTGGAACCCGAACTTTACCTATGAAAAGCATAGGGATTCATACATGTACATATCTTACAGAATAGAAAATGGAGAAATCACTGAAATCATTCCTTAACATCTCCATAATCGTCATATGTCTTTCTTCTTGTGAAGACAAAAAGGAAAAGGCATTGAAAATTTTGGAATTCGGCAAATACCATCAGGGAAGCGCTCAGAGCCTCAATGCCCTTTCATTGTCTGCCGAATTGGATCCCACCAATGCGGAAACCCACAGAGAATTGTCCATTCCTTATTTAAAAAGAGGAATCCCTCACCTTTTCAAATCCCATATGGACAAAGCCGTTTCTTTGAGTCCAGCCGATTGGCAAGGATATAGAGGTTACAATTACCTTTGGTTTTACAGGGACTATGAAAAAGCCATTGCAGATTTCAATGCCTTGGATAGCTTGACCCCAAATTTCATAGATGCCCCACAAGGACACAGCATAGATTACTGGAGAGGCATTGCCTATTTGGGACTAAAGGACTACAAAAGTTCCATTGCCTTCTTTGAAAAGCACATTGCCAAGGAAACCAAAGACTTTGGAGAAGACTATGTCGATGTCACGGCATTTCTTTATAACGGCATTGCTCATTTCGAATCCGGCAATCATGAGAAGGCACTATACAACTTCAACAAACAATTGAAATATTCTCTTGACCTAAGTGCGGATGCCAAATATTACAAAGCTCGAATCCTAAAAGGCAAAAACAACTTGGAAAAGGCGAGAGAATTGATAGATTCTGCCATTGAAGACTTCAAACAAGGTTACAACAACAAAAGGCCCTATGTTGAAACATTGCGTGAAATCTATCTGGAAGACCTCGAAGACTTCAAAGGCACATTGAAATAACGTGCTCGTCAAAATCCAATGGTTCATCGTTTTTTTGCTACTTTTACCCCAGCAAAGGAATCATGTCTAAAAAAACACCATTGAAACGCTTTTTGATTTGGAGATACAAGCACATCTCCGAGAAGAACTTTACCTTTATTTTAAGCGCTTTGGTTGGATTGTTGGCTGGATTGGCTTCTGTGACCATGAAGAACATCACTTTTTACATAGAAGCTCTTTTGGACAAAGGCATTGTCTTCTCCAACAACCAATTGTACTTCATTCTTCCTATAATTGGTTTGCTTTTGGTCTATTTGTTCGTGAAATATGTCGCAAAAAAGCCCATTGAACACGCAATTCCCTCGATTCTGTTTTCACTGTCCCGAAAAGGTGGATTTTTAAAACGCACAAAAATATATTACCCTTTGATTGCCGCCCCGCTCACTGTAGGCTTTGGTGGGTCCGTTGGATTGCTTGGGCCGGCAATAGCCTCTGGTGCAGCTATAAGTTCCAACTTGGGAAAGCTGTTTCACATTAACCGCAAGACGAGAACGTTATTGATAAGTTGCGCAGCAGCGGGTGCCATTTCATCCATTTTCAAATCTCCAATTGCCGCAATTATCTTTGCCATCGAAGTTTTTAGCTTGGACCTTACGTTTGCATCATTGTTGCCTTTGCTCATTGCATCCGTATCCTCTGTAATTACATCTTATTTCTTTTTGGGGGACGATTTGCTTTTCAATTTCAACTTTTCGGATAAATTTGAGATCAAAGACACTCTTTTCTATGTGTTGCTGGGCATAGGAACTGGTTTTGCCTCCATTTATTTCACTAGGATGTATTTTTCCATACTTGAGTTCTTCAAACGTTTCAAAACAAATTTTCAGAAGCTTCTGGTAGGTGGACTGGCAATCGGAATCATGTTGTATTTCATACCTCCATTGTACGGTGAAGGTTTTGGTTTCATAAATGATCTTTTGGCAGGCAACCACTTGAAAGCATTGGGAACAACGCCTTTCGATGCCTTTAACGACAACATCTGGGTAATCATTTCACTTCTCTTCGGAATCACCATTTTCAAAGCAGTTGCCATGACGACCACTTTTGCTGCTGGTGGTGTAGGTGGTATTTTCATTCCAACGATGGTAATGGGAAGCGCGCTGGGAAATGTCGTTGCCAAAGTAATCAACAACATCGGTCTGGATTTTCAAGTTTCCGAAACCAACTTCACTCTCATTGGAATGGCTGGCCTTATTGCAGGTGTGCTCCATGCTCCTTTGACTGCTATTTTTTTAATAGCAGAGATCACGGGTGGCTACGAGTTGTTCATTCCGCTCATGATAGCTGTGGGTATTTCGTTCAGCATAAAAAAAAGCACTGTGGATTACACCATTTATACTCGAGAACTTGCCAAAAAAGGACAATTGCTTACTCACAACAAAGATGAAAGCGTTTTGACCTTGATGTCCCTCGATAGTGTTATCGAAACCAATTTCGTCGCCATAAGACCAACAATGACCTTGGGAGAGATGTTACACCAAGGGGTGGCAAAATCCACAAGGAATCTATTCCCCGTAGTTGATGAAAGTGAACGGTTGGTCGGCATCATCCTATTGGATGACGTTCGCAACATCATGTTCGATCAATCTTTACATGATACGACTTTTGTGAATGCACTGATGCACAATCCTCCAGACAGCATTGATTATAAAAAGGACTCCATGCAAATAGTCATGCAAAAATTTCAAGATTCCAGTGCATGGAACCTACCTGTGATAGAGGAAGGAAAGTATTTGGGGTTCGTATCAAAATCCAAATTGTTGACTGCTTATCGAAGGCAATTAATTAACTTTACAAGACATTAGAAGAGTTAAAAAAATGAAATACATTATCTGGTTCTTTTTTATTGCTTCGGTAACAAGCATGATTCTAGGTTACTTTTTGGAAGTAGCATATTCCCAAAAGCTAATAGGCTTTGGAGTTCTCGGCCTATTTATCGTCGTGATTCCCTTGTTTTCATATTATCGATGGAAGGATAGGGATCCTAAGGAATACATGCTCACCAAAGAGAATCTGGATAAGATGAGGGAACGAGAAGGAGACAAACGTCGTTAATTCAGGTTTCGTTTTTCTATGAAAAAACGTTTTAGCAATTTCGAGGCTTCCTCTTCCAAAATGCCTCCTTCAATTGTAGTCTTGGGATGTAATTTCGTTTTCAAACCAATGCAACCCCTCACTTTGTCCCTAGCTCCATAGACGATCTTGGATATTTGACTCCAGTATAATGCACCAGCACACATTTGACAAGGTTCCAAAGTCACATAGAGCGTACAATCCTTAAGGTATTTGCCTCCCAAGAAATTTGCTGCTGCCGTAATGGCTTGCATTTCTGCATGTGCAGTAACATCGTTCAACAACTCTGTAAGATTATGGGCTCTGGCTATTACTCTGTCTTCAATGACTATGACGGCTCCTACAGGAATCTCTCCTTTCTCAAAAGCCACTTCCGCTTCTTGGAGCGCCTTCTTCATAAAATAAGTATCGTCGTATGGATTTATCATATTCGCAAAAGTACAATTTCGATTTCAAGAAGGACTTATTTTTCTAAAACATATCAAAGATCGTTAAAAATTAGCAATTTTTTTTAACCCAATTGCTGGGAATTACACATAAAAATCCGACAACTTAAAAACAGAATGTAGATTCAACTTTTATCCTTTCTTACTCGTAACGTTTCACCCGCCTCAGCCAAATTCTCAAGCCTCATAACAAGTTTTTTTATTTCCAATGAAAGCTTCTCTTTCAACTCTCACAATTGACTTGTTATAAACACCACTACATAAATTCCATTAACTTCATGAAAATCAGATCATAAAAAAATAATTTGTACATTGTAACGTAAATCCAAACCTCCCTCACAATGAAAAGAGTATTTTATTTTTTCGTTTTTATTTTTTCCTTTCAGCAAATTAATGCGCAAACGATCAGCAAAGAGTTCGAATCTTCAATTTTAGGAGAGAAACGACAATTGAAAATACAAATTCCAAGAGGATATGACGATACAGATAAGCACTATCCAATCGTTGTGGTTCTGGATGGGGATTATCTATTTGAAATTGTAGCAAGCAATGTCGATTACTATTCTTACTGGGAAGACATCCCAGAAGCCATTGTCGTAGGAATCAACCAAGTAGATTCTAGAGAAGATGACATCTATTATTCCGAGCAAAACTCGTTGCCTATAAAAAGTGGTGCAAATTTTTTCGAGTTCATAGGAATGGAGCTTATCCCTTACATAGAAAAGGTATATCGTACAGAGAAGTTTAAAGTAGCCATAGGGCATGGTCTTACTGCTAATTTCATTAATTACTTCTTATTGAAAGAAGCTCCATTGTTTAAAGCCTATGTATCCTTGAGTCCGGATTTGGCCCCAGACATGCCTGCTTATTTAGCAGAAAGATTATCTGCCATTGATACAAAAACATTCTACTACACTGCAACTTCTAACAATGACATCAAGAAAATAAAAACGGAAACAGAAGCATTGAATGCATCCTTGTCTGCGATCGACAATAAAAATTTATTATATACTTTTAATAATTTTGACGAACCTTCACATTATTCATTGCCAGCACGAGCCATTCCAAAAGCCTTGGAAAGCATCTTTTTCGTATTTCAGCCCATCTCCAAGGAAGAGTATAAGAAAATCATCCTTAAGTTAGATACGTCTCCAGTTGATTATTTACTTGAAAAATATGCCGCGATAGAAGATTTATATGGTAAAAAGAAACAAATTTCAATTAATGATTTCAAGGCCATTGCTGCAGCAATCCAAAAAACCGAGAAGTTCGAACATTACGAACAATTGGGAAAATTGGCAAGGGATCAATATCCAAGTACGTTGTTGGGACATTACTACCTAGGACGTTTTTATGAGAATACGGGAAAACCTAAAAAAGCAATGAAGACTTACCAATCCGCCTATACTCTGGACGATATCGGAGGCATTACAAAAGACCAAGTCTTAGAACTATCCCATGAAATCAAGGCTGACTTTGGTTTTTAAGTTTTAATTTTAAAAAACATACTCTTCTTGAAGGCTGTAAACGACCAAAAACGTTCTGAATACAATTCAGAAAAAACAAGAAATTCTTAAAAGAATCAGCCAGAATACCAAAACTAAAAAAGCTTACGCATAAAAAAACCACACTATAATTATTTACATTGTAGTCTTTCCTCTTATTTGCCTACTCTTACCGCCACTAGAAAAATTCTAGCGGTAGCCATACTAGGCTACATCGGGGAAGACAACTCAACAAAGAAAACACCTGTAAAATATGTCTGTAAATCCTAAAGCCTAACAAAAGTAAAAAGTAACATCGAAATTATTGACATTACTTTTTACTTTGTTTTATTTTTTTAACTCAAAATTCCTAACTAGCTCATTTTAAATGCAATTCCATTTAGGGAACACGTTGTTTTAAAATAGCTGTGTAGATAGCACCTCTTTGTTTGGTAACTTACTCTGTTTATTGTTATGCTTACTCAATACGGCACTCGTCACAGACGAGCGCTAGCGGGGTACATCGGGGAAGACAACTCAACAAAGAAAACACCTGTAAAATATGTCTGTAAATCCTAAAGCCTAACAAAAGTAAAAAGTAACATCGAAATTATTGACATTACTTTTTACTTTGTTTTATTTTTTTAACTCAAAATTCCTAACTAGCTCATTTTAAATGCAATTCCATTTAGGGAACACGTTGTTTTAAAATAGCTGTGTAGATAGCACCTCTTTGTTTGGTAACTTACTCTGTTTATTGTTATGCTTACTCAATACGGCACTCGTCACAGACGAGCGCTCAATGTCATTAAGTTAAGCGTTTATATTATTGATTTTAAGTGTTTTAAGCTTTAGTTTCTGATCGTTTTTTCGTATATTATAGTAATTGTCAATTACTTAATAGTTTGAAAAAAAACTACTGTTTTCATTTTTGAGAAGATCAAAACAGAATTATTTAGTGAGTCGTTAAAAAATGATTTTAGAGTTTCAAAAAACTTTTTTACAAGGATACGAAAACAACAATTTCCTCATATATTGTTGTTCATGTTAAATATGTTACGAAAAAGTCTTTCTCTCGAGGTAGAAAACTTCATAAGTTTTCTCAAACTCAAATCTACCCAAAGGTTTACAAAAAGTGCTTTTGTTCAGGCACGAATGAAAATAAAACCAGAAGTATTTGAGCATTTATCACAAACATTGATTCATGAATTTTATACTGATAATGATAGCGCTATAAAAAAGTGGAAGAACTTTAGGCTTTTAGCAGTTGATGGTTCACGGGTTACTTTACCAATTAAAGAAGAATTAAAAGAAATATACGGAGAGACTAAAAATCAATCTAAAACTACTATTATACAGGCAAGATGTTCTGTGCTATATGATGTAGAAAACAAATATGTTTTAGATGGAAAACTAGCAGCTCTAAAAGATGGAGAAAGGAAACTAGCCTTGTCTCACTTCCATCTGTGTAAAAAAGGAGATTTAATTATATATGATCGAGGTTACCCCTCTTATGATTTTATACATCAACATATTATTAATGGATTAGATTACTTAATGCGCGTAAAAGTAAGTTTTAGTCAGCTGACCATTAATTTTGAGAAAAGTAAAAAAAGATCTCAAATCGTATCAATTTTCCCTGGCAAAAACGCCAAATTATCTAATAAACCCTATGGCAAAAATACACCTATAACAGTACGACTAATACGAGTAGAACTACCTAAAGGCCAGATTGAAATATTAATGACCTCTTTAATAGATATTAATCTATATCCCAACACTATTTTTAAGAGCTTATATTTTAAAAGATGGGGAGTCGAAACGTTCTATGATGAATTAAAAAATAAGCTGAAAGTCGAACATTTTTCTGGATATTCAAACCAGAGTATACAACAAGACTTTTATGCTGCACTATTCATAAGTAATATTCAAACTCTAATTGTTAGTGAATTAGAAGATGAAATTACCCAACAAAATAAACAAAGAAAATATGTTTATAAAATAAACACCAATTTATCTTATGGATTTTTAAAAAATAGAATACTTGAATTATTTTTTATTGAAGATTCTATGGAAAAGGCTATTCATCACATCAAAAAACTTTTCCTCGAACATCAAGTTCCTATAAGACCAAATAGGTCTTTAGAACGAAACTCAGGAAAATATCGATCCAGAATTAAACCTAAAATAACTAAAAATCAAAAAGATAGCATATGAAAACCTCTTAACTTAATGACATTGGACTAGCGGGAGCGGGGGTTAAATCTTAATAAGACAATAGCAATTACCAATAGACTGGTGCTATTTTGTCTTTATTTTGAATTTCAAAACATTGTCTACCATAGGTTATAAAACTCCTGCTGAAAAAGAATTAGAAATTAAAATTAATAACAGAAAAGTCGCTTAGAAATTTATACCAAATTTACTAGGTAGTCCAGATTGTAGAAAATAAGAATTTAATAGGACTATCAATAAAATTAATCTATTCATTATTTATTTTCTTTTTAAAATTTAATTCACTTACACTTTTATCATCAATAGAGTACTTTACCTCAAAGACATCGCCAACTGCCTTAGTTTCTTATATAAAAAACAGTAATTAGTATTTCTACTAACTACCGTTTTTATTATTTATAATATTTACCAAATATCAACACTAGAAGTAAGAACCTTTTTTATTCCCCCTTCTTTATTTAAAAGAAAAATAAAAGTATCTATTTGATTTGATATAACTTCGTATTTATTTTTCAATTGTTCGTTAGTCACCTCAGTTATATTATTCATTAAGTATCCTATAATAATTTCATCACTAATTCCTGAAAAGGCTATAATGTTACTACTTTTATCACAACTAGAAAGATTATATAAATCTTCATTATATTTTTGAAAATATTCTTTATTAATTTTTTTTTCGATTTTGATATAATCTTCTTTGGTCTTTTTTTTGAAAATTTCACTAAATGATTCGTCTTGAGAATCAAAATAATTTGAAATTAAAAAATTATAAAAATAAGGGTCAATACCATAACAATCATTTTCAATTAAAGTATTTTGGTTAAAGTACTCAATACAATTATTAATAATTAATGATTCTTTCTTCGATAATTTATTATGCTCTTCTGAACAATTAAAGAAAAGAGTTATAAAAAAAAGGTAATATATAATCTTATTATTAAACATTTTAAAATTATTTAGTTATTGAGCGGTTGATTTTTTATTGTGACTTCTTTAGATGTACCATTTAAACTTAAGATAATACTTCCTAGGTTATTTGGGTTATGTGGAGAGTAAGTTGTTCTTTCTGCTAATCCTAACTCTCTTCTAAAAGTGTTAACTCTATCAACTGTATTGCCAGCAGAATATGTTTTACCAAAAGCACCACTAGGGTCTCTGAATCTACCTCCTACTTTCTGTTTATTGTCAGTCATTGAATTAAAAAATGACGCCCCAAATCGAGTATGTAATGATTCGTGTAAAAACACAAAACCTGTATTCATCGTATTTCCATCTAAGCCAGCTTCATCAATTGACTTTTGAAAGTTATTTATTTGTTTAGCATCCAAATAGATTTGCCCTTCTGGATAAGCCTGAGAACCATAATTCTTCAATGGTACTCCTGTTTTTGGATGTGGTGTATTATTTCTATCGTTATTCATAACTTTCAAAACCCCACTATCATTATTAACTCACCTTACGCAAAAAAAGCAGACAAAATCGCATTACGCAACTCTAAGTGTTGATAACTTTTGAAGCTCTGCATAAGCAGCTTGTTGAGCAGCTAAATAGATTTGTGCTTTCATCGCAAAATGATTTTTTTTAGTCCTTTGTTTTAAAAACTCCAATTTTATGTAAGCCACAATGGACAGTACATAGTGATTGGTTTGGGTTTTGATGGTTTTTGTTGGAGATTTGGCAAAACCTGTGTTACTCTTTATTGATTTATGAAATTCCTCTACGCCCCACCGTTTTTTGTAGATTGTAGTTATTTGGTCATACGATACGTTTAAATCACTACAAGCCAAGTACAACTCGCCGACTGTATCATTCTCGTTTTTGAAAACTTGCTTTGCAAGCAACAGCGGAAAATCCAATTCCTCGAACCAAACCTCCACGGTCTGTTGTCCTGGCTGTAATGTTTCAATACGTATGTATTTCTTGTTTTCTTTGTCCTCCAATGACAAAGCTACCTTGCGATTGCTTTTTAGAGCCATGACAAAGTCTGTGTTCAATTCCTTTTTGCAACAC
Source organism: Bizionia sp. (assembly GCA_020631395.1). Classification (GTDB taxonomy): domain Bacteria; phylum Bacteroidota; class Bacteroidia; order Flavobacteriales; family Flavobacteriaceae; genus JAHDHI01. The sequence continues at coordinate 2,181 of JAHDHI010000004.1, read as the reverse complement.
TTCATATTCGCCATTGAACTGAACCAACTATCTACCAAAACATAATCAAATAAAAATTTACCATGGCATTCGCGTAACATTTTTCTAAACAATTCATTTTTTGTGACACGACTCTTTCGCTTTTCCCTACCTGTTTTTGGGTCTATTGTCCACATATCCTTTTTTATGAACTCAACCCCGCAAGGAAGTCGCATACCGCCAACCTCTACCAATGCCGTTAAGAAATTAACGCCTTTCACAGAGCGACCAGACACATGGTCATAATGCCAACAATTCACTGCGCTCTCATCGGTATACTGTTTCTCCTGTATGGAATCGTCAAAACTTAGGACAATCGTATCCATGGACTGTGTCATTTCTTGAACATATGGCTTGGCTTGTTTCCATAAAAATTTACTGTCATAATTCCCAGTGGATAATTCTCGTGTGATCTTGTCATGCTGGATTGATAACAACGATGCCATACCTGTGGCTGTGGTATAAGAACTTGAACTTATCAAATAATCAGTGTATAAATCTGGGAAATTATCCATCAATAATTAAGGAATGAAATTATCAACTTTTCGAATGTTAAAATTAAGAAATAGAAACCAAATTTTACGTAAGGTGAGTCACTGATAATCAATATTGAAATTCTATTTTTTTTCAAAAGCACCAATTTGACCTATTTTACCAATCTAATCTGTACCATTACCAACATCTATCAGATATAAAATAGTATTCCATAAAGCTTGCATAGTTAACTTATTGTTTAACCATACTTTTTCCCCATTTTCGATTTTAATATATTTATATCTAGCAAAAATCTTACCTTTCCTTAAAGTTTCTTCATGTAAATTATTTGAAAAAACATTCAATTTAATCTTTCCTTTTTTTCCTGACAGAGATGAATAATAAACAAACTCTTCTCCTAGAACCGTATAAAGACTATCATCTTTTTTAATCCCAACTAAAGCTTTTTTTTCTTCAGAATTTAAAAGTCGTATTGTCTCAGATGTTTCATCAATAAAATACTTTTTCGCATATCTTTTTAAATTATTACGCTTAATTCTAGCTTTTAGAATATTTATTTTCATCATAATTTTTTTGTAAGTTTAAATGGATATAAAGGATTCCACCACCTTTTAGACACATTATAACCTTTAAATTGACCACCTCTTTTGGATAGATAAGTTAAAAGTTTATTGAATCTAGGTGTTACAGTATTCGTTATTACTTCTATGCTATTTGCTCCATTTGCTTTAAGAGTCTGCTCTACTAATCTCAGATTTTCTTCAGCAATTTTTTTTGTGAAGTTAATATCTACTTTTGCTACTCCATTTTTTATAGATACATAGAAATTATGTGTTCCTAGTTCATGAATAGCTTTTGCAGCATCATCACTAAACTTTACTGAGCCAGCAGCTATACTAACACCTTTTGTACCTTTTTTAAGTTTATATGCTTTGTATAGCCAATTTCCTCCTTGAAGAATTTTTGCAAAGACTACTTCCCCTGAAATAAATAAAAAGAACTCTCCCGCGGCTTCTTGTTTTTGTTTCTCATTCAGGGCTATGTCTTCCTCTGTAATATCATAAGGGTCTCCACTTCGTTTATAAGCATTCATTGCTGCACCATTATAAGCCATCGCATATAACTCACCTGTACTCATATCTTTTACAGCTTTCTTTTTGGCTTTCTTTTTCTTTTTCGGATCTGTTGTTCCTGTTTCTTCTCCTGAACTATTATAATGATGTATTAATCCATCATCTGCTGTATTATCAAATATTTTTTGCCAATCTATGCCACCTGATTCACTATCTGCCCCACTTGGATCAGCAAAAAACACAGGATTATTATCGAATGCCGTATATGTAGAAAAGTTAAAATGCGTTACTGGATCAATTGAAGTCCAACGAGCAATCGCTGGGTCATATTGACGTAAATCCATTTCGTAAAGATTCAACCCTAAACTCTCTTCAAACTCTATGCCATTGTACTTGAACTTCCTCGCAACGGAGTTTGAATTCGCCGAGACCACGTCATTGTACCCTTTATGTTTAAGTCCAAATGGATAGTAGTTGTTCTCCTCGACAATCTCACTTGCAGCATCGATGTCCCCGTTGCCGTCGCTGTCCGAGTAGGAGAGTCGTATGTTCCCCAAGTGGTCCTTGTATTGAAACACGTAATCCACGTCGCTTA
>JAHDHI010000003.1 GCA_020631395.1 Bizionia sp. | reverse complement strand
TCAAACCCAAAATACAAACCAAATTTGCCTGTTTTAACAATCGAACTCAGGTTATAACCAAAGTGGTTTGACTATACCATACATACTCAAGAGTTCTCTAAAAATGGAATCGGACAAGATCAATCTGAAATACAAATTGAAACCTATGCCCGTGTTTGAATATGAGATAGAGTAAAGACATTCCATACTCATTCGTCAAGGTTGGCTTCTGGCATAATCACAAGTCCCTTTCAAACTCCGCTACATCAACCTAGCAAACATGTCTCATTATAGCGCAAGTATGGTTAGGCTTTAAGGGCTTATACATGTTGATCAATCAGGATTTGATTCCCATCCGGGTCAAGTATTACAATACTTGCTGGACCGGTGTTATCTTTACCTGTTTCTCGTTCCAATTTCAGATTTTTCGCCTTCAATTATGCCTCAATTTCTCGCACATCGTCAAACGAGTTTAACTTTTGCGCATTTTCATCCCATCCGGGATTGAATGTCAATATGTTCTTATCAAACATTCCTTGAAACAATCCAATCAATGCATTTCCATTTTTCATGATCAAATAGTTCATCTTCATATCTCCTCCAAAAACTTCGAATCCAAGATTTTCATAAAAGGCTTTCGATCTACTTATATCGCTCACATTTAAACTGATGGAAAATGCTCCTAGTTTCATATTTGTAATTGTTTGTTTCTTCATTTGTATAGATCAGCACACAACCTACTTAATAAGGCTATTTGTACTGTTTCAGTACTAATTTAACAAAATATAGATCGAATAGAAAATTCTTGCAATTTTACTATAGCAATCAAACTCATCCCTATTAGAACCGAGCACATCTATTCAAACATTTCCATCGTATAGTCAAATAATTCGTTTCCTCCCCACTTACCGTGCCCAGGAATTACGATTTCCATCTTTGGATATTTCAATTTGATTTTACGAACCGTCTTGGACCATTGGCTCGTGTTTGCATCTCCCAAGTAACCTTTGCTTGCTCCCACTTCTTTAATCAAGCAGCCTCCAAATACAGCCTTGTCTTCAGGAAAATATCCTATCACATTGTCAATGGTATGACCTTCTCCATAGTATTCCACGTGTACCTTTTTGCCGCCTAAGTCCAACGTCAGTCCATCTTCGAACTCTTCAATTGGTTTTGAAAAGCTCAAATTGTTCTCATTAAGCAACGCCACAGTTTGTTTGGAAGCATACGTAGGGATATCCTGTTCTTCGAATTTCCGTATTCCACCAACACAATCTTCATGGAAATGAGTTGGAACGAGAGCTATTATTTCACTTTTGAGTTCATTGACAACGAAATTGATTAACTCCAATGAATTTTTGTTGTTTGTTGGTGTATCAAAAACAATTCCTTCATTCTCATTTACAACTAGCATTCCATTGCAAGCTACTTTTCCATAGTCGTCGGTATCTAAAAAGGAAATATGTACATAGGTATGATTCGTCAATTTTTTAATGATCAGATCATTTGTCTTGTAAATCGTCAAACCATACACTGAGCCTCCCTTCGGATTTTCACTGTTGGTTTCTTGTTTTGTCTGGTTGTCTTTTGATGAAGATTCCTTACACGAAATAAAGATTGTCCCAGCAAATACAAAGATCGCCAAGCATAGTTTTTTCATAAATATTCAATTTGTCTATTTATGGTCTTTACTCTTTTTTTTCTTTTGTTTATAAGGCACCGAATTCATCTGCCCGTTATTCTACTGTAATGATGCCTTCAGAATATGTTTTGGCTTTTCCTGCTATCAAAACCCGTTCTTCTTGATTGGCACAAAACAACTTCCCCTTTCGGGCTGACAATTGAATTGCCGACATTTCATTCTTATTCAACACATTGCTCCAATAGGGAATCAATGAAGCATGAGCAGAACCTGTTACTGGGTCTTCGAATATTGTTGCTTGAGGAATGAAAAATCTAGACACAAAATCCGAACTATCCCCTTTGGCTGTAATTGCCACTCCTCCTGGGTCAATATTTTCATTGTCAAACATTCTTTTATCTATCTCAATGTTTCTCACATCGCTTTCACTTTCATATACCAAAATGTAATCTCTTGATTTCAAAACCTCTTTGGGCTGCTTGTTGAGTGATTCTTTTATAAAATTGGGCAACTCCGCTTTGACTGGGTTCCTTTGCGGCAAATTCATTACATACATGTCATTCTCAATATGAACATATAGTGGCCCACTATTGGTTTTGAAAGTCATTTTATTTTTGTCATAACCTAAAATAGATCTTAAAACGTGAGCTGTAGCAAGAGTTGCATGGCCGCATAAGTCAAGTTCCAAGTCAGGCGTAAACCACCTTAATTCTATGTTCTCTCCTCCATTGATGAAAAATGCAGTCGCATCGACTGAGTTTTCCTTTGCAATGTTCTGAAGCAACTCATCGTCCAGCCATTCGACCAATTGGACGACTTTAGCAGGGTTACCACCAAATAATTGGTCGGTAAATGCATCTATTTGATAATAATTAAATTTCATTATGTGATTTTAATCGATTACTGCATTTAATTCACAAGCAATACACTGTAAAAGTTCAGATTACTTTCTACCGAATGCATATGTTCGTCTAAAATACTAATAAAATCATATTGCTCATCTCAAAAACAACAAATCACATCGCTCCATCAAAATTCATTTGACTCATATATCGACATCTATTTTTATTTAAAAAAGTTATCAGTTAATTTGTACGTTTGTTTTAATGTTGGATTTGAATGCTCCATAAATTTTTATGAAAGAAAATGACGCTAAAAAGACAAAGAAGCCTTGGCCTACAAAAAAGGCTATGGAACAAGTTTATGAAATGAAACTTTGGGGCAGTGACAACACTGATTTTTATTCAGGCGTAGGCTCTCATCTTCCTGAAATAACAAACCCATATATAGATGTTCTATCATCATTTCTAATGGCTTTCAAAAACCCTCTCGTGGTATGCGACTTGGGTTGTGGAGATTTCAACGTGGGCAAAGAGTTGGTAAAACATACCAAAAAATATATTGCCGTAGACATAGTAACAGACCTCATTGAGCATAACAAAAAAAAATTCAAAGAAGAAAACTTGGAATTCCATTGTTTGGACATAGCGGTAGACAACTTGCCCTCTGGGGATTGTGCATTGTTAAGACAAGTGCTACAACATCTATCGAATGCCGAAGTACAAAGCATAGTAAACAAACTAACCCACTTCAAATATGTCATTTTAACAGAGCATTTGCCCGAAGGAGACTTCACACCCAACAAGGAAATTATTTCTGGACAAGGTATTAGGCTGAAAAAGCAAAGTGGCATAGACTTATTGGTCCCTCCTTTCAATTTCAAGGTAAAAGAAGAAAGACAATTGCTATCTGTTGTTTTAAATGATTGCAAAGGAATTATAGTTACGACGCTTTATAAACTTTAAACGAAACTGAAATTAAATCCTCACATCCATCGATTACGAGGCAATCTCCAGATTGAATTAATTAACCCAAACCGTAAAAAACATGACGTACCATCAATCACATATGGATATTTTGTCAGTGAGGTTTTGGTGAGGAATCTTACAAGAGGAATAGCCAGGTAATTTATGTAGTAGTGTTATTGAAATAAAAACTTCCACAAATTATTGTGGAAGCTCTTGCTGGTTTTTAGTTATTTGGTTATATTTTTAATTTTCTTCAAGAGAAAGAAACGGCATTACTCTTCTTTTTTCTCCTCTTCTTTATGATCTTCCATTACGGCTTCGTCTCGATACTTGCAACACGGGTGCACCGTCTCGTATGCCTCATCCGTAGCTTTCAATTCCTTGGTATCGTGTCCAACGGCTACGATGCTTTGCGTTATGGTTTCCAAATTGGTCTTGCGCGCATCGTAGATGAGTTTAAGTTCGTGAGTTTTCACATTCCAAACTGCAGATTTTACGCCTTTGGTCTTTAAACTTGCCTTTTCAATGCGTTGTTTGCACATCATGCAAACACCATCGACCTCCAAAGAGGCTTTCTCATTTTTGTTTTGCGCAAATACTGTTGTACCAACCAGTAACATTGCCAATATTATAAGTCTTTTCATCATTATGTTTTTTTTTAATCAGGTCCATCACAGTTGCAACCTGATTGCAATTAAAAATCCTCTCGCCTGTGCTCAAGAGGCATTTCCTTTTATTTTATCTTGTATCGTAAGCCTGCATAATAACTGCTTCCAAATATTGGACCATATACAAATGTGGTATCAAAATTCGAACCAAAGGGGTCGTCCGCTCCAAGAATTGGATTCCCTTGTTTTGTATTCGTCAGATTCTCCGCCCCTAAATATACTTCAAATTTTGGAGAAAACACCTTGGTCGCTTGCATGTTCAACGTGGACACGGTTGGCGAACGTTCCGGCAATCGGTATTGTATGGGGTTGCTTTCCGTGGACGAGAACCGCTGTGTCCCCAACCAATTGTAGGTGGCGTCGAACTTCCACTGTGATCCTTTTTCCTTATGCAACGGTGTCTCATAGGACGCATTCGCAAATATCCTGTGCTTTGGAGTCAAGGGTTTCTCTAACTTGCCGGATTCGTACTGCGTCTTGACATCGTAGTGCTTGTAGGCTAGACGCAAATCGAAATGTTCGAAGGCATTGTAGTTGAACTCGAATTGAAAGCTATTCGCATAACTGTCTCCATCCAGGTTGTAAAAATGCACTTCGCCTGGCGTCTCGTAATCCACCACCACCTGGTTCTGGAAGTCGGTCACATAATAATCCAAGGTGACATCCGCCTTTCTTCCAAAAAGGTTGAAGCCCTGTAGGAAGGATATGCCATAGTTCCACGCGATCTCGGGATCCAAACCATAGATTTCTCCATTGGCATTCGAGACGTTGATGATGCGACCCGTGGAAAACAATTTCTGGTTTTCTGCAAAGATGTTGGCACCTCTTTTCCCTCGCCCAATGGAAGCTCTCCACGCAGATTTTTCCCAGGGTGTGTATCGCAAATGTAGACGAGGCGTCACGAACGTACCCAATGCACTGTGCGTATCCACCCTAACTCCAGCCGTAAGGTTGAGTTTGTCCAAATCATCGTAATTGTACTCGAAAAATGCACCTACCCCACTTTCCGCTCTTTCGATGTCCAGGTCGTTTACCAACTCGTCGTAGTTGTCGAAAGTGTAACCAATCCCAGTTTTTATCTTATGTCGAGAATCGCTTATTATGGAATTGTAGATTACATTGACATAGCCGCTGCTGTGGACAATGTCGTAGGCATCGAACCCAAAGTAGGAATCTTGCCTATGGTTGCTGTAGGCTGCTTGCACACCCAAGCTCTGGTAGGGAATCTCTGGATTCACATACCCCAGTTTGGCTGAGATCTCGTAACGCCTCGTGTCTATCTCGCTCCCCCAGGCGTTCGTCGTGAACTTGTCCACATCCGGATCGAAATCGATTTGTCCCGCCTGCTTTTCATCTCCAAGGTACTTCAGGTTCAAGAAACTCACGAAGCCTTTTTCCGCATTGGTGTATTGCCAACGGTTCATCACATTGATCTGTCTCGCCAATGGCAAGTCCAGAAAGGAATCCTTGTTCCTGTCGAACTTCTCGGATCGGGAGTTCCCATGAAGATACAATCCTGTGCTCCATCTGTCGCTTACCGGGGTGTTGAGATGTGTATTCAATTCCACCCTTCCATTGGCAGCGCCATAGGCATTTACGAATAGCTTGTCGTCGGTCGTGGGTTTTACCAACTCGGCATTTATCTGCCCCGCAATGCTTTCGTAGCCATTGACCACGCTTCCCGCTCCTTTTGTTATTTGTATGCTCTGTACCCAAGTCCCTGGAATGAAACTCAACCCGAATGCTTGGGAAGCTCCACGGATGGATGGAATGTTTTCCGTTGCAATCAATATGTACGGGCTCGTTAGTCCCAACATCTTTATTTGTCGTGTTCCCGTAACTGCATCGGCAAAGTTGACATCGATGGAGGGATTGGTCTCAAAGCTCTCCGACAGGTTGCAGCAAGCTGCCTTCAAGAGTTCATCGCTACTTACCGTTATTATGTTTTGGGATTGCAGATAGGACCTTGCAGTTGCTTGCTTTCTGGCCGTTACCGTGACCTCGTCCAAGTTGCTTGTAGATTGTAGCCAATGTTGGATTGCCTTTGGACTGGTAACGGTTATGGTATCTGTCTTGAAACCGACGTAGCTTATCACCAGCTTCGAGTATTCCTCTTTGTATGGCAGACTAAAGTCGCCATCAAAATTGGTTACGGTTCCTATTTTCGTGTTCAACCAGTACACATTGGCTCCTGGCAAACCTGTTTTTTCATCTTTTGGATTTGCTTCCATAATGGTTCCTGTCAATGTCTCTTGAGACCACAGGACCATTGGTAGTACCATTGATAATATATATAGTGTTTTTTTCATTTTTTTTCGTCTCGTGAAAACGCATGTCGCGTTTAATTTATAATCAAGTTACAATTATAAGATTTCCGACTTTCTGAAACGGGGAATCACCCCAACAGCATGATGATGGCCATTAGGATCATAATCACATTCTCTATGAAGGTGGCCTTTGTCATCGGTAGCTTCAATGCCGTTCCCAAGCATGCACATTCAATTGCTCTTTTGCTTGACAAGCTTCTTGTCACGCCAACAGTTGTTATTCCTAAAATGACAATGGTCGCAACCAATGCCAAGGTCACTTGTACACGCAACAGAAATAAAAGCCCCAAGGCTACTTCGATGAAAGGGTAAATTGTCGCATAGGCAGGTAATGCCTTTGCCAATGGATCGTACATTCTAAAGGATTCTGGAAACCCTTTGAGATCCAACAGCTTGAAAAAACTGAATACGATGTAGAACAAGCCCATGAAGTCCAACATGAATGCATCCCAATCCCAAGACTTGTAATGCAAGCCCACTGCAGCCATCGAGATGTAACCAATGATTAGGAACAATGGCTTGAGTTGTTTCAACTCGCTCTTGGTCGAGCCTTCCAAATCGACCATGTTCAAATCTGTCATGGCATATTTTTCAGGCAAGACGCCTTGAATGTATTCCAATGGCAATGGTTTTTCCGAATGGACACTAACGCTGTGATCGTTCAAATCGACTTCTACCTTGTCGACTTCCCTTAAATTCAATATTGCTTTTTCAACTGAGGACTTACAACCGTTACAAGTCATTCCTGTAACTGCATATGTATGTTTCATTGTATTTGTTTTGATTAATTCAACCCTTTTGTTTCAGCCTTTTGGCTTCGCTTGAAAATGATCAAGCAGAAATCTTGAAGGAATTGGATATCAAATCAAAAATACATCGTCCAACAACTGTATGTCGAAGATGAGATTGGGTGGTGAATAGTCTTTATGGGGAATTATTTGCTTTGGCAAGCTTTCATAAAGCGTGGCAAATGAATATATGAATGACGAGATGAATAACTTGTTTCCAAAGTCCAAGTCGTCAAAGCCGTTTCTCTTCAACTCGTCTTGTCCTTTCACAACCTCTATCTCATCCTTGCAACAACTCTTTTCCATGGCTGTTCCCTTGCTGGCCTCACCACTTCCCATACCACACTTTCGTGCTTCTGTAAAGATGGAGGCATCTATCAGGACTTTTCCACAATAATGCTTTTCGACAGTCAAAGATACTGTCGAAAACAATACTAGAAGCGCTAGACCCATAGAAAAAAATCGATGTAGGATTTGTTTCATCACCATACAAATTTACAAAAAAAGAATGGCCAACGACCATTTTATAAAATGATTAACACAAAAAAACCTTTCCAACTGTTTGGCTTACACTCCCTTTCTGTGATAATAGAACGCTGGAAGCAATAGCAAGAGAATCAATGGTTGAATTAGAAAACGTCTGATGTTGAAGAACAGGTAATAGTCCTCCTGCCTTGGATTGGTAACGAAATACAGGAACAACACGATGAGAATGCAATAGCCTACTACGTAGATGAGGATCGAAAACCTCACGATGCTCTTGTCTTTGAAAAAGACATACAAGATTGCCAATGATATTGTCGTATTCAACACATAACGCAAGCTCGTGAAAAATGTTAGCTTGAAAACTTCTTGCCTTGGCGAGTCCAAGTACAAATAATCATTTTGGAAAAAAGTCAGATACGGATCGTAGAACAATTTGGTTTCGAACAATCGTATTAAAGCCAACAGACCAAACAACAAGAACAACCAGACATATTTATTGTATTTACCCATTGTTCTTGCTTATGTTTGAAAATTTGTTGACCCATAGCATCCACAACAAGAAAACCATCCCATAGATGATCGCTGGAAATATCACGGTATGCAATACCTCACTTCGCCAAGGGTAATGGTATAGCCCTATGGATAGGATGACGATTCGAAACAAGTTGGCGATGTATAGCACCACACCTCCTATCAATGAGAAGAAGATGGTCGTCTTCAATTTCCCCGAAAAGGCGATGACGAATGAGATGAACAGTATGATGACACTTACGGAGTTGCACCCTTCAATTACCCTTGCCAAATACTTTCCGTTTACCAACAACTTCATGGAAGGTTCATCCGGATGAGGGACAACCTTGGCAACATAACCTACGGTATTCAACAAATGCTCTGTTTGATTTGCCACTACGTTCGTAATGTAGTCTGGGTAATGTTCAAATCCTTTGGATGCGTCCAAATACAATTTATAACACAATGACAACATGACATAGACAAACAAGAATGTAAGAATGAACCTTAATACGGACTTATATTTTATCAAAAGTGTTTTCAATGGGCAACCTCCAAACTGGAGATGTTAAATTTATACAAAATATAGGGTTGAAATTACGTCTTTTTAAATACTTTTACCAAAATTTTTACATCTATGATTTTTGAAACCCTCAAACCTCAAATCGAAACCATCCTTTCCAACACGGACAACTCACTAAACGATAGCTTGTTGAAAATCTGTGAATTGCTTGAATCAAATGTGGATTATTACAATTGGGTTGGCTTTTATTTCAAGAATGGGGACAAGAATGAATTGAAACTGGGACCTTATGTTGGCGAACCAACGGATCATACCATCATCCCTTTTGGGAAAGGCATTTGTGGGCAAGTGGCCGTTAGCAATAAAAATTTCGTAGTCCCAGATGTTGCAGCACAAGACAATTACATAGCATGTAGCATTACCGTAAAGGCAGAAATAGTAATCCCAATCTTCATAAACGGCGAAAATGTCGGACAAATTGACATTGACTCCAACACGGCAGACCCCTTTACGGAAGCCGACGAACGTTTTTTGGAATATGTTTGCAAGAAGGTTGCAGAATATCTATCCTAGTCAATTGTTCGAATTCTGAAAAATTGATTTGATCATAACCTACTGTCTTACTTAACCATAAGGCACACAATCTTTCATTTCACTTCGTTTTTCAAAAATTAAGACGAACTTACCGTTTCTTTGTTGATAACTCAAATTTTTAGTTGAAAAAATCACTGCTTTTATTGCTTTATAAATTTGGCAATTCATTACATTTGACGGCTTATTAATACAACTACCAATGAGCAACAACAAAACAATTAAATCTGCATTGATTTCCGTATTCAGCAAGGATGGTTTAGAACCTATCGTACGCGAACTGGATGCACAAGGTGTCACCATCTATTCTACCGGTGGTACCGAAAAATTCATTAATGATTTGGGAATAAAGGTCATTCCCGTAGAGGACGTCACTTCCTATCCTTCAATATTGGGTGGTCGAGTAAAGACATTGCACCCAAAGGTTTTTGGAGGGATTTTAAATCGTCAGAACCATGATGGAGATGTTGCAGAAATGTCTGAATTCGACATTCCCCAAATAGATGTTGTCATTGTCGATCTATACCCTTTTGAAAAAACGGTGGCTTCCGGAGCTCCCAACCAAGACATCATAGAAAAAATAGATATAGGAGGCATCTCGTTGATTCGTGCTGCAGCAAAAAACTATGCTGATGTGATATGCGTGTCTTCGGTAAACGACTATGCCGAGTTCTTGAAATTGATTGCCGACAAGGAGGGAACCCTCTCCGAAGACGACAGAAAGGCTTTTGCTGCAAAGGCTTTTAACGTATCTTCTCACTACGATTCTGCAATTTTCAATTACTTCAACGCAGACAATGCAATCACTGCATTAAAGATCAGTGAGAGCAATGGAAAAGTGCTACGTTATGGGGAAAACCCACACCAGAAAGGTTTTTTCTTCGGAAATTTCGATGAAATATTCACAAAGCTAAACGGCAAGGAACTGAGTTACAACAACCTATTGGACGTTGATGCTGCTGTAAACCTAATGGACGAATTTAAAAATGATTCGCCGACATTTGCCATCTTAAAACATAACAATGCTTGCGGACTGGCTCAAAGAGAAACATTGCACAAGGCATATCTCGATGCTTTGGCTGGAGATCCTGTCTCTGCCTTTGGTGGGGTATTGATATCCAATGCTGAAATAGACGTTGACACGGCAACGGAAATCCACAAGTTGTTTTGTGAAGTCGTTATTGCTCCTTCATTCTCCAAGGAGGCATTGGAATTATTAAAAGGAAAGAAAAATAGAATTCTTTTGATTTTGAACGATGTCGAACTAGCACAAAAGACGGTTAGGACTTGCTTGAATGGAGTATTGGTACAAGACAGAAACAATGTTACGGATACCAAGGACAAAGTAACCAATGCTACGACAAATTCACCATCCAACGAAGAATTGGACGATTTGATCTTTGCCTCCAAGATTTGCAAGCATACGAAATCCAATACCATAGTACTCGTAAAAGGCAAACAACTATGTGCCAGCGGAACTGGACAAACCAGCCGTGTAGATGCCTTGAACCAAGCTATACACAAAGCACAATCCTTCAATTTCGATTTAAAGGGAAGCGTTATGGCCAGTGATGCCTTTTTCCCATTTCCAGACTGTGTGGAAATTGCAAACAATGCAGGGATCACTGCTGTGATCCAACCAGGTGGTTCCATCAAAGATCAATTGAGCATAGATTATTGCAATGACAACAATGTATCGATGGTATTTACTGGAACGCGCCATTTCAAACATTAAAAACCATACTTCATTGACTTTCTTGCACATATGACCTTGAAGTCTTTGAACATATTCCAAAAAGCCTCAGTCAAAAAACTGAGGCTTTTCTTATGTTTTTCCCAAAAGAAACAAGCTTGTTAGACATCCAAATCACAACCTAAAAACGTAAATAATTCAGCATTAAAAATTTATACCATAACTAAATACAATTAACTCCATTTTTTTCCTTAGTTTTATTACTTTTACACACTCTTATTAATAACTTCTATAATTACATATAAAGTATGGGATTTTTTGACTTCCTAACCGAAGAAATCGCAATAGATTTAGGTACGGCAAACACACTGATTATTCACAATGACAAGGTTGTGGTAGATGCCCCCTCCATTGTTGCTCGCGATCGTGTTTCGGGGAAGATAATCGCAGTTGGACAAGAAGCCAACATGATGCAAGGAAAGACACATGAAAACATCAAAACGATCAGACCTTTGAAAGATGGGGTAATTGCCGACTTTGATGCTTCCGAGCAAATGATAAGCATGTTCATAAAAAACATACCTGCGTTGAAGAAGAAGTTGTTCACACCTGCGTTGCGTATGGTCATTTGCATTCCTTCTGGGATTACCGAAGTGGAGATGCGTGCGGTAAAGGAAAGTGCAGAGCGTGTAAATGGAAAAGAGGTATACCTTATTCACGAGCCAATGGCAGCTGCCATTGGTATAGGAGTAGACATTATGCAACCCAAAGGAAACATGATCGTTGACATAGGTGGTGGTACGACCGAAATTGCCGTAATAGCATTGGGAGGCATCGTATGTGACAAATCTGTAAAAATTGCAGGTGACGTCTTTACAAATGACATCATATACTATATGAGAACTCAACACAACTTGTATGTTGGGGAACGCACTGCAGAAAAAATAAAAATTCAAATAGGGGCCGCCACCGAAGACTTGGATCTTCCTCCAGAAGACATGAGCGTTCAAGGTCGTGACCTGTTGACGGGAAAACCCAAACAAGTACAGATATCGTATAGAGAAATAGCCAAAGCTTTGGATAAATCCATATTGAGGATTGAAGATGCCGTAATGGAAACCTTGTCTCAAACCCCTCCAGAATTGGCCGCCGACATATACAACACGGGAATCTATCTTGCTGGTGGAGGCTCGATGTTACGTGGTTTGGACAAACGATTGTCCCTAAAGACAGATCTTCCCGTATATATAGCAGAAGATCCTCTACGTGCAGTTGTTCGTGGAACTGGCATTACTTTGAAAAACATTCCCAAATACAAAAGTGTATTGATAAAATAGCCCCTAAGATAGTATGCAACAAATAGTAAATTTCATAATTAGAAATAAAACATTTCTACTATTTCTGTTACTATTTTCAGTATCTCTTTTATTTACCATACAATCACATTCCTATCATAAAAGCAAATTTGTCAATTCTGCAAACTTCTTAAGTGGTGGAGTCTACAGTGCCTCTAACAACATCAGTGATTATTTCGATTTAAAGGAACAAAACAAAATACTGCAAGAAGAGAACAACAGGCTCAAATCCATTCTTTTCAACAATGAAGGAGAGGTGGATTCCGTGTATGTTGATAGCTCCACCTTCAATGGGAGGTATAAATTCACATCGGCACAAGTAATTAAAAACAGTTACACTCAAAACAACAACCTATTGACCATAAACAAAGGTGCAAAAGATAGCATTAAACAAGATTTGGGGGTCATTACCTCCAAAGGAATTCTAGGTATCATAGAGGACACCAACAACAACTATGCTACCGTCCTATCTGTTTTGAACACCACGAGTCGCATTAGTGCCCAACTCAAGAAAACCAACCATTTTGGAAGTTTGACTTGGAACGGTCTTTCTGAAAAATATGTGCAACTTACAGAAATACCAGAAATCGCACCAGTTACAAAAGGAGACACCATAATAACTTCTGGGCGTTCTGATATTTTCCCAAAAGGCATTCCCATTGGAATAGTAAAGGATTTTAAATTGGACAG
Organism: Bizionia sp.; assembly: GCA_020631395.1. GTDB lineage: Bacteria > Bacteroidota > Bacteroidia > Flavobacteriales > Flavobacteriaceae > JAHDHI01. The sequence goes on along the minus strand of JAHDHI010000003.1, from coordinate 85,638 downwards.
TGCAGAAAATTACTATGAAATAGAAGTATCCCTATTCAATGACATGACCAACATTGAATACGTGCATATAATTGAAAATGAAGATGCCGGAATCATTAAAACCCTAATAGACAAAGCCAATGAATAGCATTTTGTCTGTACATACGGTTAGATTTGTAGCCTTGGCCTTGGCGCAAGTGCTCTTGCTAAGTCATATCAATTTTCTGGGCTACGTCAATCCATATCTCTATATATTGTTTGTTGCCTTCTACCCTGTGAAAAACAATAGGATGCTATTTATCTTCTTGAGTTTTCTCTTGGGGTTGTCCATAGACATGTTTATGGATTCTGGAGGCATGCATGCAGCTGCCACACTTACCATTGCCTATATTCGACCTGCTGCCCTTAAGTTTAGCTTTGGTACGGTTTACGACCATCAATCCATAAAGTTCGATGCAATGGACATAGGACAGAGAATGGTTTATTTTTCCATTTTGACCATCATACACCACTTCATATTATTTTCGCTTGACATTTTTAACTTTTCAAAGATAATTTTAGTTCTTAAAAACACGTTATTCTCAAGTATATTTACAATAATCCTATGTGTTTTAATTTCTGTAATTTTCAGTCGCGCCAATAAAAAATGAGAAAAATATTACTTTTCCTTTCTGTCATAATAGTAGGCTTAATCTTCTCTGCAAGACTATTCTATTTGCAAATTTATGCATCGGACACCTATAGCCTGTATCATGACAATGCCATTAGAAAAGTTTACGATTACCCTAAACGAGGTTTCGTCTATGACAGGAATGGCAAGCTTTTGGTAGCCAACCAGCCATCCTATGACGTCATGGTAATTCCAAGAGAAGTGGAGCCTTTGGACACCTTGGAATTTTGTTCGCTGTTGAAAATAGACAAGGAACAATTCATAGCCAAATACAACAAGGCAAAGCGTTATTCACCAAGGTTGCCTTATGTTTTCGTCTCTCACTTGTCCAAAGAAGATTACGCCGTACTACAAGAGAAAATGCGTAAATACGATGGTTTCTACATCCAAAAGAGATCGTTGCGACAATACGAAACAACCATTGGAGCCAACGTTTTGGGAGACATTGGGGAGGTAAACAATGCAGACCTTGAAAAAGATTCTTATTACCAGATAGGGGATTTGACTGGAAAGCAGGGCGTAGAAGCCTCTTACGAAAAAACATTGAGAGGAAGAAAAGGTATCAAGTTCATTCAAAAAAACCGCTTCAATCGAGACATTGGCCCATACAAGGGAGGAACATATGATACCTTGCCCGAGCCGGGAAAAGACATAAAGATAACCATAGATGCAGAATTGCAAGCCTATGGGGAAAAGCTCATGCAAAACAAACGTGGAGGCATCATTGCCATAGATCCCAGTTCTGGGGAAATACTTACCATGATTTCTGCTCCAACCTACGACCCCAACGATTTAGTGGGAAGGAAGCGCTCCAAAAACTTTACCAGGCTGTTCAAGGACTCTATCGCAAATCCATTTTTCAATAGAAGCCTTCAAGGAGTCTATGAGCCTGGCTCCCCCTTTAAACTGATGAATGCTTTGATTGCATTGCAAGAAGAAGTCATCACAATCGATGAAAAAATAACTTGTTACCGTGGTTACAAATACGCAGGAGAATTCATGGGCTGCCACTGCCCCTCTGGAACGCGAAATGATTTGATTAGAGGAATACAAGAATCTTGCAACGCGTATTTTGCCACAACTTACAGAAGGATTCTGGACAAACCCAAGAATGCTTCGGAAGGAATAGACGTTTGGAGCGAACATGCCAAAAGTTTTGGCTTGGGAGATTTTTTGGACAATGATCTATTTGTTGGTCAAAAAGGAAGAATTCCAAACCGAGCTTATTACAAATCCGCCTACCCAAACAGCTTTTATTCCACCTACACCATATCCAATGCCATAGGACAAGGAGAGGTCGCAACCACCCCGATCCAATTGGCCAATATGATAGCGGCAATAGCAAACAGAGGGTATTACTACACGCCACACATCATAAAATCCATTGAAGGAGAAACGCTTCCTGAACAGTTTACGACTAAAAAACAGACCTCCATAGACAAGAAGCACTTCGAACCGGTCATTGAAGGGATGTTGCAAGTATACAAGAAAGGTACTGCAAAATACTTGCAAGTAGATGGCATTGACATTTGTGGAAAAACAGGTACTGTGGAAAACTTTGCCATCATTGATAGTGTCAAGACACAATTGACGGATCATTCCATCTTTGTTGCCTTTGCCCCAAAGGACAACCCAAAGATTGCCTTGGCCGTCTTTGTCGAAAACGGATATTATGGGAATCGATTTGCTGGAAAAATCGCCAGTTTGCTGATTGAAAAGTACATAAAGGGAGATATCACTAGAACGGATATGGAGAATTGGTTGTTAACTCATAGTTTGGAAAACGAATATGCCAAGCCACATTCCGGTCTTCCTTTCAAAATAAACAGAGAAACCCAATTACAAGTCATACCACTGCCCAAAGATGAGACAAACAGATAGACATTTCAAATTTGATTGGGTTACCATCTTGCTTTTTTTCGCCTTGGTGATCTTTGGTTGGTTCAACATATTGTCGGCATCCCAAACTGGAGATGCCATAGAGTATTTAAACTTTTCGAATCCATATAGCAAGCAACTCATTTTCATAGGTTTGACCTGTATTCTAATTTTATTGGTCCTTTCCATAGATGGCAAGTTTTACGAACGCTTTTCCAGTGTCATATATATCATAGCGCTACTCTTGTTGGTAGGGGTTCTCTTTTTTGGAAAGACCATAAATGGAGCAACGTCATGGTACGCCATAGGCTCTGCAACCTTGCAACCTGGTGAGTTCGCCAAGGCGGCAACCGCTTTGGCCATTGCAAAATACATTAGTGACTTGAACACGGACATAAAAAATGTCAAGGATCAAATGCAAACCTTCATAATCATCCTTTTACCTGCTGTGTTGATCTTATTGCAAAATGACACGGGAAGCATGTTGGTCTATGGAGCCTTTTTTTTCGTATTGTATAGAGAGGGATTGCCAAAGGACTATCTAAACATCATTCTTTTTGTCACAATCGTATCGACCTCTGCCTTGAAGTTCGGAGCATTGCCAACTGTAGTCGTTTCAGGATTGTTTTTATCTGTTTTTTACTACTTCCGAAGAAAAAAGATGAAATTAATCCAACCCATTGGTCTATTGATTCTTTGTTTAGGCTTGTCATTTAGCATACAGTTCTTCTACAAGAACATCTTGCAACCACACCAACAGGATCGCATAAGCTTATGGTTGCGTTTGGAAAAAGACCCTACCAAGCTAGAGAAAATGAAAAAGACCTTTGCTTACAACCTCAATGAATCCGAAAAAGCCATCAGTTCTGGAGGCCCATATGGAAAAGGTTTTATGGAAGGTACCCGAACAACTGGGAAATTCGTGCCTGAACAGCATACGGATTACATATTTAGTACGGTAGGGGAAGAATGGGGCTTCATTGGCAGTTTCATAGTCATTCTCGTCTTCACCTTGCTAATTTTGCGCGTCTTGCATCTTGCCGAGCTTCAAAAATCACAATTCAGCAGAGTGTATGGTTATTCGGTGGCTGCCATATTCTTCATTCACTTTATGATAAACATAGGCATGGTCATGGGATTGATCCCTACAATTGGAATACCTCTACCCTTTTTCAGCTATGGAGGTTCTGGCCTTTGGGGATTCACCATTTTATTGTTCATCTTCATAAAACTGGATTCCAACAGAATTAACGAATGGTAGACAAACAAAAGTTGTAAGCAAGAATACATTGAAGGCATTGTATATAAAAAGAGTAAGGGTGCTCTTAACTGGAAAAAGACACGTGAACGGTGCCTTTTTCAAGAATAATCAATATAATCTAATCATGAACTTCAATTTTCAATTATCCTTTTTTCCAGATTCGTCTTTTTATCTACCTATGGTTTCATCCTTCAAATTTAAACAACAGATTACTCATAAAATGTTAGCAATCTAACACAAACGAAAAAAACCATTGCAAAGCAATAGTCTCATTCATTGCATTTCTTTTCCCAAGGAATGCCATTTGATCATATAGTAGGAATTGCCCCAAATATGTTAGAGCGTTTACGACCTCCTAAAAATCTATTTCTTAAGTTCTAGTTTTTCGGCAAAGTAGTCACAGAAGTCTTTCATGGTAGCTGTCATTTTCTCATCTTGGGTTGCTCTATTGAATGTGTCACTCATCGCTACCAATGTTTGATGAAAAAAGACCTTCATCTCATCTACTGGCATGTCTTTTGTCCATAGGTCTATTCTCAATGATTCTTGTTTTTTGGAATCCCAAACAGAAAGCATCATCGCTTTTGCCTCGGCATTGTCAATACCACCATCTCGGGCCGTCCAATTCAATTGTTCGGGGACACGATTCTCATCCAATTCGACATTGAGTACAATTTCAGATTTTATGTTTGCCATTATCTACGGGGTTTAAATTTTGCTTTGTTAAAAATGTTTTCTGTTGTTTCATTGAGCATTTCCTGCAATCCCACATCATTGTTTTCCATATAGGACCTTACTATTTGCCAGCCTATGTATTGCCCTATTCGTCCTGGGGATTCACCATCTATCTCTTCCAAATAGAATTTTGAAAAAGGTGCTGGATTTATGAAGCGATTAGGCAACTTGGAATCGGTACTGTAGAGTAGCTCCCTATCCACGAAATAACGCCAAATGTATTCTTCGTTTGCTCTTGCCCAATCCAATTCTTCTTCCGTGTAACTTATTTTTTCGGCATCTGTCTTGAACGGAATGACCTTATCCATGAAATACAACAACTTTCCAGCATATACGAACTCATCAAGCAAAGTCTTTCGTTTGGGTTGATAGCTGTATTTTTGAGCATACTTCACAGCCATGTCTACCACGATTTGCTCTGGTTTCATACTCCTTCTGATATAGTTTTGAATGCCTCCGTAAAAATGATGTTCCTCTCCCAAGTAGGTATCCAAGGATATCAATGCAATCGTATCTGTTATTATCACTTTGTTTCTATAATCTACGGAGGAAGTCGTCGTGATTACTCTAGGAACCTTGAAGGCTTTGAAATAATATTTCAAATGCTTAAAAAGGTCTTCGATTTCCAATTTTCCCTTTGAAAAGGCATTGAACTGCTTTCTTGTTTCCTCATATAGTTCCAATTGCAATGTGTCTTGTTTCTGTGCGATCCAAAAGGAATCCTTGTATTTTTTTGGAAACATGAAAGGAAAAGTTTCCTTTAACTTGGGCAATTCATCGATAGATGCACTTGCAAAGGCTCTATCAAAACGTTCTACAACGAAATCGACTTCCATTTTTGCTATTTCAGCTGCCTCTTTGCTTTCCTTCTCACAAGAAAGTATGGCAAAAGCCATTAAAAAGTAAAAAATGTATGATTTCATCCTCTATGATTTATTGTTCTTCGAATACTTGTAACGCATTATGGGCTACCTTATTTTGCTATGATAGAGAGTGATGTCCACATTTCACATAAACTAGATCACTCTTAATTTTCATACTTAAGGTGTTTCTTTTATTTTTGTTTGGCAAAGGTACTATTCTTTGTGTTAAATCCTTTATAAAATGCAAATAGAAAAAGTTGTCGATCATATTGTAAATTGGTTAAAAGATTATGCCGTAAATGCCAAGGTAAATGGTTTTGTCGTTGGCATTTCCGGAGGAATAGATTCTGCTGTCACATCTACACTTTGTGCTAAAACGGGGTTAGACGTATTGTGTATAGAAATGCCCATCCATCAAGCCGAAAGTCATGTTTCCAGAGCCAACGAACACATAGATCAATTAAAGAAGCGGTTTGATAACGTTAGAGAAACCAGAACGGATCTCACCCCTGTCTTTGAAGAATTCAAAACCGAAATCTCATTGGAAGGCAAACAAGCAATCGTGGACATGGCTTTGGCGAACACTCGAGCACGTTTGCGAATGACCACCTTGTACTATTACGCTGGTCTAAAAGGCTTGTTGGTTGCAGGTACTGGAAACAAGGTCGAGGATTTTGGTGTTGGATTCTATACCAAATATGGAGATGGCGGCGTGGACTTGAGTCCAATTGCAGATTTATTGAAATCCGAAGTCTATGCCATCGGGAAATTCCTCGAGGTTCCCAGCTCCATAATGAATGCTGCTCCAAGCGATGGTTTGTTTGGAGATGACAGAAGTGACGAAGATCAAATAGGAGCTTCTTATCCCGAGTTGGAATGGGCAATGAAAATGAATGACGAAGGGCATGTCGAATCGGACTTCGATGGAAGAAAAAAAGAAGTCTTCAAAATATACAAACGTTACAATAATTCCAATAAACACAAGATGATTCCCATCCCAATTTGCGAAATCCCCAAAGATTATAAGTAATACTTGAATATATTATCAAATTTGCTACCTTTACGACGCTATTTAATTTATCTATTTATGATTGCATTAAGCGATCATATCTTAAAAACTTATTAATTATGATCAAACTATTAGTAGTCGATAAACATCCTATCGTAAGAAAGGGGTTGGAGCTGATATTTGACGTTTCACAAGAGATTAAATTTATGGGAAGCGTAGGAGACGGCGAATCAATTTTCGATTTTATCCAAAAAACCCCAGTAGATGTTATCATAGCAGAAATCGACCTTCCAAGGCTCAATGGTATCACAGCTTTAAGGCGTTTGAAAAAAGAGTTCCCAAAAACCAAAGTCATCATCTACAGTGAACAATCTGAATCTGTTTACGCTGTAAGTGCTTTAAAGGCTGGAGCTAGAGGATTCGTCTCCAAGACGGCAGACATCCTAACCCTTAAAGAAGCCATTGTAAGAGTAATACACGGCGATGTATACTTGAGCAATGAGCTAACAAAACAGTTGGCCTTGGGAACCAAATCGAACAAAACAAGTCCCTTTTACAAAAAACTATCCACTAGAGAAGTAGAGGTATTGAAACTGTTGTCTTCAGGTAAACGAAACAAGGAAATTGCAGAAGAATTGAACATCAACGAAAAAACAGTAAGTACTTACAGAGCTCGCTTAATGAAAAAACTAAATGTCACGAATTTGATTGATTTGGTCAACCAGGCAAAACAATTGGAATTACAAGACACGATTTAGTTTTCTAGAAAGTAACATTTTAAGGCTATAGTAATCTTTTACTTCTTCTAGTATATTTTTATTTACTTCATTTTTTCGTTCTAAGGTTTGCTCCTTGAAACCAATTACCTTTTGGTCTATGAGGTGACATCTTAAACTTAAAATGGTTTCGCTTACCAGTTGCGCTATGGTTTCTTGTTTGGCTTTTGGAAAAATATCCTTTCTTTCCCAGTCCGACAAGGCATAGCGCTCATCATCCATTAAAATGGATGTGACTTCTTGTGCCATATCCTGATCTATGACATTGATTAGATTGTCCAACTGAAAATCTGGATTTTGGTTGAGAATGTCTATGATCTTATAGTAAATGTTTTTGAACTGTGGATTGGAAAATTCCATTTCATCGTCCTGGAGGTCCAAAAACACTTTCTCAAAGACCTTGGCTTCATGTACTATAGGTTCCAGAACAAGTTCTCCCTTTTCATTTTCCTTTAGCACCAAATCTTCGAAATCCTGTGTTTGGTTACCGTAAAGCAACAATACCTCTATGATCTTCCGTTCCAGAACATATTGTACGTCTACTTTCTTTACCGGTTGCTTGTGCTTTATTACTTCGAAGGTCTTTTTTTCCCTTTGTGCGTCTTTGCTGTTCGCTTCGGTTTCCTTTTTGTCTATTTGCGCCAAAGTGGTAAAAAGCACCTCTTCACCAATATCCATTATCCTTGCACATTCTTGGATATAGACTTCCTTCTTGATGCGATCTGGAATCTTGGAAATGCTATTGATGATGTCCCTAATGGTTTCTGCTTTCTTTATCGGATCGTTTTTGGATTCCTCATATAGGACAGATGCTTTGAACTGAATGAAGTCCTTTGCATTCTGCTCTAGGTACGAGGTCAATTCCTCTAGTGTATTCTGCTTGGCAAAACTGTCTGGATCTTCTCCTTCGGGAAAGGTACATACCCTCACGTTCATACCTTGCTCCAAAATCAAATCGATCCCTCTAAGCGATGCCCTCATACCCGCAGCATCTCCATCGAAAAGTACCGTGATGTTCTTTGTAAGTCTGTTAATCAATCGTATTTGGTCACTGGTCAAGGCTGTTCCCGAGGAAGACACCACGTTGCTTATTCCTGTTTGATTAAACTGAATGACATCCGTGTAGCCTTCTACCAGATAGCAATTATCCTCCTTCGCTATGCTTTGTTTTGCATGATAGATGCCGTATAGAACTTTGCTTTTATAATAGATTTCACTTTCTGGTGAATTCAAATACTTAGCGGCTTTCTTGTCGTTGGTCAAGATACGACCTCCAAATCCCAAGACACGCCCACTCATGCTCTTTATGGGAAACATTACACGACCTTTGAAACGATCGAAGCGTTTTTCGCCTTTTACGATGGTCAAGCCCGTACCTTCCAAGAATTCCAGCTTGTATCCTTTTTTTATGGCTTCGTCGGTAAAGGCACTCCACTCGTCCAGTGAATATCCCAAATCGAATTTCTTTATTGTTTCTTCTGTAAAACCACGCTCCTTGAAATAGCTTAAGCCTATGGATTTCCCTTGGTCGGTCTTATGCATTACGGTTTGAAAATATTTATTTGCATATTCACTTACCAAATACAGACTCTCCCTTTTGTCTGCTGCTTCTCTTTGTTCGTTGGATTGCTCGGTTTCCTCTATCTCTATGTTATACTTCTTTGCCAGGTATTTTATGGCTTCTGGATATGTAAAATGCTCATGTTCCATTAAAAAAGCAACGACATTCCCCCCTTTCCCACTAGAAAAATCCTTCCAAATTTGCTTTACTGGCGATACCATGAAACTTGGTGAACGTTCATCGCTAAAAGGACTTAGTCCCTTGAAACTACTTCCCGACTTCTTCAATTGGACGAAATCACCTATGACTTCCTCCAAACGAGCCGTCTCAAATACTTGATCTATGGTTGACTTCGCTATCAATTTTGATTGGTTTTCATTCTAAAAACATGAGTTTTAAAATGGCTTCCCCATTTGCACTCAATACTCCGTAAATGTAATATAATTCAATCTCTCTTGAAAGTGTTAAATGTTCACGAGCTCTCTTTTATTGAATTCATCATTGACCTCCCTACGATACCACGTTAAAAATCAATTGGTATTGCGGCAATATTAAAAGTAAAACTATTGGAATTAAAAAACCCCTTCAAAATTCTGAAGAGGCCTCATGTTTTACTAATTCAATTTTTGATCAATCCAAATCCACACGTATCCCCAATGAGAGATTGTTTTGTTTCACACTATTGCTTTTGAAGGTTTCAGACAGATCGTATTTTGCATAGAGGCTCAAGTCCCCAATCCCTACATAGGCTCCAACACCATAAACGAAGGGATTAACGTTGTAATTCTGCTTTATTTTTTGCTTGATGCGTTCTCCATCTTCCTTATACCATAGCTTTTGCTTTGCTCCTAGATTGAATCCTCCATATCCTCCAATACCGATTTTGAACTTATCCCAGGTGTTGAAGCGAATACGATCTTTCTTTTCGACCTTTTCAGAAGGCCCAAACTCAAAGTACAAGGGAAAAACCAAATTGGTGGTTCTAAATTTTGCTTGCTTTAAATCCGACGGAAATTGTTCTATGGTTGTGACATTTCCATTTTGTACGAAATACTTGTTGTCCTTCAGATCATATTTGTTCCATTGAAAGGAAAACCCATACTTCACCCTTGCGAAATTGGAATCCTTGAATATCCTTGTTTTCCAATTCCAACCCAATTCGAAGAAACCCGACCCACCAATCTTATATGGAGAATCCCCAAGGCTTTGTCCATCGGTGATGGCATTGTTCAATCCAAAGGCCAACACCAAGTCGTTGCTGGTACGAATGTCATATTTCACTGGCTTCTTCGTTGTATTTATCGATATTCCCGTAAAATTGTCTTCATCTCCAAAGGTAATTCCGAATTTCACTTTTTTTGAATCTCTATCATAATTGAGATTGTTTCTTTCATAGAATGCTCTTTTGTTTACCAGTATTTCTATTCTATTTTCAATGTTCAACGCTCTTTTTTTCGCTGCTTCTTCTTTTAAGGTTGCTGCTTCTTCGTAGGTTATTTCCTTTTTGCCCACCCTTTCATTGATGGCTTCCACTTCCTTCTTCAAAGCTTCTTTTTCGCTTGCCCTTATCTTTTCCTTCAAGGTTTCAACGTTTTCCAACTTGCTTTCCTTTTCCTGTGCTTGTATCGTATCTTGTCCCATCACGTTCGTGACGTAGAAAGCGAGTATAAAAGCGATTAGATATTGGGTAATTGTTTTCATAATTGTTCGTTTTTGGATACCGAATATGCTTCAGTATAAATTAATATTGACTTATTTATTGATGAATTGTTTTTTGGATTTTACTACTTTGTGATAATCTTCGAGGCTAATCGTTGCGCTCTGCAACATAAGATTTAACGGAATGGTAACCGTCTTTTACCGTTTTCAAGAGCTTGTCCCTAAAAGACTCTTCCAAATCGTCTTCGACTTCATTCAACAGGTCGTTGTAATCCAGCTTTTCTTTGTTGGCTACTCTTGATTCCTTTGTGGCCATACTTTGTTCCGCTTGCTTTAAGAGGGCATCTATGTCACTATCGGTAACTGCATTGGTATTTTCTGCCACCTCCATTAAAACGGTCTCGATCTTATTGTTTTTTTGTATCTCATCGTTGGCATCGGGTTCATTGGAGACGACATCTTCTTCTATTTTATTCTGCTCATCTTTTGTTGTTTTGTTTCTTTTCCTTCCTTCTTCAACAGTGTTTACCTTAGCCAAGTATTGCGCTTCCTCAGCCTTTACTTCTATTTTCTCTTGCTCGTTTTTGTCTTCTAGATCGATGGCAATTTCTATTTTTACCAAAGATTCCTTTTCTACTTTGTTATTTTTCAGTTCTTCCTTGCTTTCTTCAGGTTTTGCAACATCTTCTACATTTACCACTGTCGATGTGCCATTTGTAGCATCGGAATTGAAATACGCATTCATCACGAACAGAACTCCTATCACACTTGCTGCTGCCCCCAACCACCAATAGCCTTTCCTATTTTGCTTTTTATTTTCTGCTTCCAATTGTTGAGATAGTTTGCCCCAAGCATTGGAAGATGGCTCGATGGTTCTTTTTTCGAGCTTCTCTCTCATGTCTTCTTCAAATTTAATTGGTGCCATAACTCGATGTATTTAGGTCGTTAATCTTTTGTTGAAGCATCTTCCGTGCTTTGAATAGTTGCGATTTGGAAGTTCCCAAGCTTATGTTTAACATTTCAGCTATTTCTTGATGCTTGTATCCTTCGATCGCATACATTACAAAAACCATTCTATAGCCTTCTGGCAATGCATCTATCAATTGTTGTATTTGATCTACTTCTATTTCCGTTTGTATGTTATTTGTATGGTCATTGTGAATTTCCACTTCTTCCACTGCAAACTCCACTTTCTTTTGCTTCCTTAAAAAGGAAATGGATTCTCTTACCATTATCCTTCTTATCCAACCTTCGAAACTCCCTTCTCCCTTGAAGTTCTTCAAATTGGAAAACACCTTGAAGAATCCGTTGAGCATTGCTTCCTCTGCATATTGCACGTCTTTGATATAGTAGCGGCATATACTCAACATCTTTGGCGCATGCAACTCGTACAACATGTGTTGCGCTTCACGATTGTTTTTGATGGCTCTCTTTATGAGCCTCGGTTCGTTTTTATATAATTGAATTACTTTCAAAAAAGCTGATAGTTTTAGTCTTCTATTTACAAAGACGCAAAATTTGTACTAAAGGTTGCCTTGAGACTTAAAAAAAATTATTTCTTTCTTTCGATAACATAATTCACCATCAATTCCAATGAAGATCGATATTCAGAATTTGGGAATTCATTTAGTATTTGCAAGGCTTCGGATTGAAAGTCCTTCATTTTGGATACTGCATATTCCAATCCTCCATTGCTTTTCACAAAGTCGATGACCTCGTTGACACGTTTCTTGTCTTTGTTGTGATTCTTAATCGAGTTGATGAGCCATTTCTTATCCTTTTTCTCACAATTGTTGAGAACGTGAATCAAAGGCAAGGTCATTTTTTGCTCTTTGATGTCTATTCCCACGGGCTTGCCTATGCTCCTGGATCCGTAATCGAATAAATCGTCCTTTATTTGAAATGCCATCCCTATGAGCTCTCCAAACTTACGCATGGATTCCACCTCTGGTCCATCGGGCTTTACCGATGCTGCCCCCAAACTACAACAAGCGGCAATGAGTGTTGCTGTCTTTTGACGAATTATATCGTAATAGATGGCTTCGGTTATGTCCAGTTTCCTTGCTTTCTCTATTTGAAGCAATTCTCCTTCGCTCATTTCCCTCACTGCCACGGAAATGATCTTCAACAGATCGAAATCTCCATTGTCTATGGAAAGAAGCAGTCCTTTTGACAATAAAAAATCCCCTATGAGTACGGCTATCTTGTTTTTCCAAAGTGCATTTATGGAAAAGAATCCACGACGTTGGTTGCTATCGTCTACGACATCATCATGTACCAAGGTCGCCGTATGGATCAATTCTATTACCGACGCTCCTCTATAGGTGCGATCCAAGACTTCTCCATTGGATACCATCTTGGCCACCAAAAACACGAACATAGGTCGCATTTGCTTTCCTTTTCTATTTACTATGTAGTGTGTGATGCGGTTCAACAAAGCAACCTTGGAAGACATTGCCAAACGAAACTTCTTCTCGAAAAGTTCCATTTCGTATGCTATGGGTTGTTTTATTTGTTCGGTTATTTTCACAAGTTTAGCAAATATAGCATTTTCGACTTTTACAAAGTGAATTCGTGGTTCTAAAAATCCATGTTTGCATATAAACCGTTCTAAGCATTTTCTATTGGATATATTCTGTTTCAGAGAATAAATACAGCAGTAGCAGTATTTTTCTGGTTAGTTATTTTTCACAATCCTAAATTCAACTCTTCTGTTTTTATTCCTTCCTATCTCAGTATCGTTTGATTCAATTGGTCTTGATTCCCCATATCCATATGAGGTTATCCTCTCTTTAAGCAGACCCAATGATATAAAATATTCTGCTATTGCTTTTGCTCTTTTTTCTGAAAGTGTTTGATTAAAATCAGAATTCCCAACATTATCCGTATGTCCATAAATTATGACATTTAAATTATTGTTTTGCTTTAAAAATTGAAAAACAGTATTTATTTCAGATTTCGCAGCATTTGAAAGTCGGAAACTGTTAAAATCAAATACTACATTTTTAAAGATGTAATCTTTATTTAATTTTATTTTCCCCAATACAGGATTAGACAAATGTTTAACAATAGAATCGCTATTTTTTACATTGTTTGTTTTTATCGAATCTTTTTTTACCAAACTTATTGAATCAATGTAGTAATATGACATATTGAATTGGTCTTTGTCAACAACAAGTTGTTTTTTTGTTTTTGAATTTCTATCAAAATTTCCGATTGTAAAGAATTTTTCGTTGCCTTTTGCTATAAACTCAATTTGGACAAATGTCCATTCCTTTTTATCAGTATAGTATCTACTGTTATCAATTTCATACAGTGAATAACCTGAAATTTTATGTTTTTTCAATTGTCTTTCTGAAAGTTCTCTATGAATTTTAATTTTCAATTTTTGTTCTGTTAAGAGTACTCCAACATCTCTAATGGCATAATCAGAATTCTCAGCAAGACTAATATAAAATGAGATAATGTATTTTTCTCCTTTTTTTAATTTTTGCGATAATTCCCCTTGAACATATTCTCGATAGTTATCTTTTGAAAACAAATAGAACCCAGCATAATTTTTACCAGACTTAGGGATTTGGATTCCATTGTAATTAACTGGATTTGAAACCATTCCCTTTATACAGGAGCTAAATAAGTCGGTGGAACCATATGTAGGAGTAGACCAGTTAGAAACAAAAACATCAAAATTACTTATAAATGATTTGCATTTACTATTTTCAAAACTTGGATTCAACACCAAATTTTGAGAAAAGACCCCAATCGAAAACAGTAATATTGAAATTTTAATGTAATCCATGTTTGCCAAAACATCAAATTGTAATTTTAGCTTTTATTTGCCAGTTGACCACAGGCTGCATCTATGTCCTTTCCTCTACTTCTGCGAACATTGACAACAATTCTATTTCTCTCCAAATGATAGATGTAGTCATCTATTGCCGCACTCTTTGCTTGCTGAAATTGCCCATCGTCAATTGGATTGTATTCTATGATATTGACTTTACATGGTACATATTTACAGAAACGCACCAAGGCATCGATGTCCTTTTGGGAATCGTTGATGCCATCCCACACCACATATTCGTAGGTTATCTTGCGCTGTGTCTTCTCATACCAATACTCCAATGCTTCTCTTAGATCTTTAAGCGGGAAGGTTTCATTGAAAGGCATTATTGTGGTTCTCACTTCATCTATCGCCGAATGCAAGGATACTGCCAAATTGAACTTCACCTCATCATCTGCCATTTTCTTTATTATCTTGGGTACGCCAGAGGTTGAGACTACTATCCGTTTTGGAGACATCCCCAATCCTTCTGGAGATGTTATTTTGTCTATGGCCTTGATTACATTGTTGTAATTCATAAGTGGTTCTCCCATTCCCATGAACACGATGTTGCTCAAAGGTCTATTGAAATACAATTTACTTTCTTTGTCTATGGCCAATACTTGATCGTAAATTTCATCTGGATTCAAATTACGCATTCGCTTCAATCGTGCCGTTGCGCAAAACTTGCAATCCAAACTGCACCCCACTTGACTGGACACACAGGCCGTGGTTCTAGTTTCGGTGGGAATCAATACCGATTCCACAATCAATCCATCGTGAAGACGCACTGCATTTTTAACGGTGCCATCATTGCTTCTTTGCATGGTGTCCACCTGTATGTGATTTATCACAAAGTTGTCTTCCAGCATTTGCCTTGTTTCCTTGGACAGGTTCGTCATGTCTTCGAAAACATGGGCGCCTTTGCTCCAAAGCCATTCGTATACCTGATTTCCACGAAAGGCCTTGTCTCCTTCTTTTTCGAAAAAGGCCCTTAGCTGGTCTTTTGTCAATGCTCTGATGTCTTTTTTCTTGATTGCCATAAGTCTTGCAAAAATAGTGAAACAAATACCTAATTACGAATTATATAGTGCCTTTACATTCTTATTTCTATGTTTCAATACTAAAAAACCTTGATTCAAATTGTGTCATGAATCAAGGTCTTGTTTTTTTTCATTTTGAATTTGGTGCTACTTAGATAATTAACATCGCATCTCCATAACTGTAGAATTTATATTTTTCCTTTACCGCTTCTTCATACGCTTTCAATATGAAATCATGACCTGCAAAGGCTGATGCCATCATCAACAATGTTGATTTTGGCGTGTGGAAGTTCGTAATCATTGCATTTGCTATGCTAAAATCGTATGGAGGGAATATGAACTTGTTTGTCCAACCATCGATTTCGTTCAATGTCGAGTTTGATGACACTGCACTTTCCACTGCTCGCATGGCCGTAGTACCTACTGCACAAATTCGTCTTCTGCTTTTCAAGGCTGCATTTATCGTCTCGACCGTCTTTGGCCCTATGAACACTTCTTCACTGTCCATTTTGTGCTTGGATAGATCCTCCACTTCAACTGGGTTGAATGTTCCCAAACCTACATGCAATGTTACTTCTGCAAAATCCACTCCTTTTATCTCCAAACGCTTCAATAGATGTTTGGAAAAGTGC
This sequence comes from Bizionia sp., assembly GCA_020631395.1. Taxonomy (GTDB): domain Bacteria; phylum Bacteroidota; class Bacteroidia; order Flavobacteriales; family Flavobacteriaceae; genus JAHDHI01. The sequence goes on along the minus strand of JAHDHI010000003.1, from coordinate 69,749 downwards.
AATCCCGCCGTAGGTGCTGCTACTGCACCTTCTTCTTTTGCGAAAATGGTTTGGTAACGTTCTTCGTCTTCCGGTTCTACATCCCTCTTTATGTACTTGGGCAGTGGGGTTTCTCCCAATGTCTTTAACTTGGCACGAAACTCGGCATAAGATCCATCGTATAGAAAACGCAATGTTCGTCCTCTAGACGTTGTATTGTCTATGACTTCTGCCACCAAAGTCTCATCATCTCCAAAATACAGTTTGTTTCCTATTCTTATTTTACGGGCTGGATCTACCAAAACGTCCCAAAGGCGTTGTTCCTCATTTAATTCTCTTAATAAGAACACTTCGATTCTGGCTCCAGTCTTTTCCTTGTTTCCGTATAGACGTGCTGGAAAGACTTTTGTATTGTTTAGAATCATCACATCGTCTTCCTCAAAATAATCGATAAGATCTTTAAATTGCTTGTGTTCTATGGTTTGTTCTTTTCTATTTAAAACCATTAAGCGAGACTCATCTCTATTTTCTGATGGATATTCCGCCAATAACTCTTCTGGTAACTCAAATCCAAAGTTTGATAATTTCATTTGCTAGTTGTTTAATTATTTTTATCGGTCAAATGGTGCATTCAATGGTATGTTATTGCTAACATAAATACCTTTTATATGATTGAATGGTTCATTTGCTAGTTGTTTAATTATTTTTTAATTGCTTTATGATTCTAACTTCTTTTATAATTACATCCCTTATAAATTATAAATGAATCATTCTACACAATTTATTTTTAGAAAGTTGCAAATATACAATCTCAGGATAGGCGTTGTCAAGTAAATGACTGATTATTATTAATCAAACTGAAAACCTATTGTTTTTAGATCTTCCCAAAATGTAGGGTACGATTTTGACACTACTGCCGCATCTTCAATGACAATAGGCACTCTTAAAGCCAAAGGCGCAAATGCCATCGCCATTCTGTGGTCGTTGTATGTGGCTATGGAAATATTTTCATTTATTGTTTTTGAAGCTGACAAATGCAATGCATCCTCAGTTATGTTGACAACACCTCCCAATTTTTCTATTTCTGCCTTCAAAGCTTCCAGCCTATCCGTTTCCTTAATCTTTAGTGTATGCAATCCTTTTAACTTGCATTCCAATTCCAAAGCAAACGCCGTCACGGAAATCGTTTGAGCTATGTCCGGTGAATTTGCCAAATCGAAATCTATCACCGTTTCACTGTCGACGATTCTTGATTTGGTCAATGTTATGGTGTTTTCACCAAATGTAGTTTCTACTCCAAAATCCTTGTATAGTTCCGTCAAAGCAGAATCTCCCTGCAAGCTATTTTTCTTGTATGATGACAATTCGATGCTTGTACCTACCTCAGCCAAGGCTACGATTCCGTAGAAGTATGATGCCGATGACCAATCGGATTCGACGACTAATCGCGTATCCTCCTTAAGACCCTCGTTTCTAGACCTTACCGTTATCACGTTGCCCGAAAAATGGGTTTCCACCCCAATTTGATTCAAAAGACTCAATGTCATCTCAATGTAAGGGACAGATGTTATCTTTCCTTCCAAAGTCAACTCCAAGCCGTTTTCCAATTTGGTAGCAATCAGCAACAACGCAGAGATGTATTGACTACTTACGTTGGCTTTTAGATTGACCTTGTGTTTTGTTATTCTTTGTCCTTTTATCAACAATGGTGGGTAGCCTTCATTTTCCTTGTAACCAATGTTTGCTCCCAATTGATTTAATGCGTCCACCAAAATCTTGATTGGACGTTCTTTCATCCTTTTGGATCCAGTCAATTCTATTTCTCTCCCCTCTTGGGTTGAAAAGAATGCCGTTAGAAAACGCATTGCAGTTCCTGCATGATGAATGTCCACAAGATTGGAATGCGATGCCAATGCTTTGGCCATCAATTGAGAATCATCGGAGTTCGACACATTTTCAATTTGAAGTTTGGGAAACAATGCTTGTAGCAATAATAGTCTATTCGATTCACTTTTGGAACCAGTAATCGTAATTTTTGATTGTCGATTCTGGATTTTCGATTTTTTTATGTTTAGGCTCATGGAGAAAATTTCTCTTTTTATTTTAATTTTTGGTTGTTTTGGTGTCTGTCGTGATCACGCTTTGTCTTTAAATCCAGTTTTTTGTCAAACGCCTCTTGCAAGTTTATTCCTGTTTGGTTTGCCAAACACAATACCACGAACATCACATCGGCAAGTTCTTCTCCCAAGTCTTTCTCCTTGTCGCTTTCCTTCTCACTTTGCTCTCCATATCTTCTTGCTATTATACGAGCGACTTCTCCAACTTCTTCGGTAAGTTGTGCCATATTGGTCAGTTCGTTGAAATAACGAACGCCGTGTTCTTTTATCCAGTTGTCCACAGCCAACTGCGCATTTTCAATGTTCATTGTTTTTTCTTTTAAAATGTAAAAATAATAAAACCAAAAGGCACGGAATAGCAATATACTTCAATTCGCTAAAAATAACTTGCAATCCCCATTCGGAGAAGAACTTCCCAATGCCTATTGGTGACACCCTTATGACTTTAAAAGGAAAGAAAAAACGCTCATCGCTAAACGGAATTAAAAAGCCCACGCCTTCTCCTCCCGTTGTTAAAGCATCCAATACCCCGTGAGATAGCGTTGACAAGGAAATCACTGCAAAAAAGATTGTTTTTCTTTGTTTCCCGAATAACAAGGCCAACATACCTCCCCAAAGTATTGAAAATACGATGGAGTGTGTGAATCCTCTATGTCCCAAAGGATGCAAGTATGGTATCCCAAAGTTAAATGCCAAGACATCCATGTCTGGAAGTATTGCGGACCCCATTGCCAGAAAAAGCAATAACTTTCCAGTTCCAGAATTTGCTACCTTGGCGATCGTATAACCAACCAAACCGTGTCCAAACAATGATGCCATCCTTCAGTTTCACTATGTTTTTTTCAATACTATTTTCTCCGTTTGCTTTTCATGGGACAATTCAAAAAACCTTTTGAATTCCAAATACTCTTCCGGCAAAATCAAGGTCTTGTTCAAATCCATAACTACGGATACTTGTATGGTTTCCCCTTGTGCCTTTACAATATAAAAGAATTCTCCTTCTGTACCATTGAATTGAACTTTTGTGTTTTCTGGCAAGGATTCGACGACGTAACCTTCAGGTATCTTCAAATTAATCGCGTATTTTCTATACGTCGGATAAATGAAGTCTATTGGATAAATTCTATTTTCCTCCTTGAAGGGATTCTCTTCCGAAGCCAAAAACAAAAGTGGTGACATGTACAGTTTGTCTCCTATCTCCTCTATTGCATTGTCCAACTTGAAATCGTAAGTGTAATTTATTGGTTTACTTAGCTCTTTCTTGTTTTTGACATCCAGATTCGTAATCTCTATGTCTCCTTTGTCCTTCTCATGGTTAGATACCATGCTTTCGTTTTTTGAATCGTAATAACGCTCTCTATAGTCCAATGCCAAATAATCCGTGAGGTGTTTCTTTATCTTACCAGAGATCGAAAGATCGTCTGCTATGCTTACATTCATGAGCGATATACTTTTGGATTTCTTTCTCGGAGTTAGGTCTATCCATGCCGAGCTCCCTTGCTTTCTTACGATTCTACCTTGCCAGTTTATGGTTTTCTCCAATAATATGTTGGAAGCGCCATAAGTATTGACTCCATCCAACAATATGACGTCATCAGGAACCTCTATTGCTGCAATAACATAATTGAACCCGCTTGTCGTTGGAAACAAGGGAATCCCATTGGACCTCGTGCTCAATAACACTGGACTGGCATTCAATCCTGCATATCGCAGCATGGCAACCAACATTAAATTAATTTCTGCCACATTCCCTACTCTATCCTTATATGCCTTTTTCACACCATCGTTAACTCGATAGCCTACATATTTGTTCCATTTTATTTTTGATCTAACGAAATCGTATATCAATGCTACTCTTTTGGTTGGATCGTCAATTCCTTCGAGTAGTGCATTCACATCACTTTCAAAATATTTGGTCTTCTCCAATTGCCCTCCAAAGGATTCACTCTCGTTTATTGTCTTTGAAACTTGCTCCCAATTTGTCGAATAGTTCTTGATTCCGTTGTTCGGACTATTGTATGCAGCATATTCCCATATCAACTTTGCTCTATATATATCCAACTCCCTAACAAAGGACTCCTTCTTCAATGCAGGAACATTTGTTTCGTCCACTACGGTTTTGAATTCTTTGAATTCCCAATCTGAATAGTCTCTGGTTGATTTTACTCTACCCCATGACCCTACAGATCTTGACTTCCCTGTCAAAGTCTCTTTTCTATTAACCTTCGTATCCTCTATTTTTGGAAAATAGATCGCTTTTGGGTTTTGTTGTTTGTTGAATACGAAGAACTCAGGAATCTTAACTTCGACATCGAGTTTTTTAATCGGAATCGTATATTGTAAATCGATGTCATCGATTTGAATGTATGGAGATTCTATGCGATATCTGAACTCTATGACACAACCTTCTTTGACATTGGGCATCGTGAACGACTTCGTTGCCCAGTATTTATTGTTTTTTTCTTCAAAAACACTTTCCTTCTTAATCTTCGTCTTTTTTATTTTGCCTTCTTCCAATGTATAGGTGTAGGCGGAAAGGTTTAAAAAGTCCTCGCTCTTCGTACTAGACCTATCGTACAACCTCACTTTTTTTGTAGCCCAATCAAATCCGTCCTTGTTATATATCTTTATACGCTCTTGTACTTCTCTAACTTGTCTAAAACCGTCACCTTGCCTATATTCATAGGCTATGACTTCCTTTTTGAATAAAACGGCAGCGTTTGCTTCAGGATCTTCCGCATAACTCTTTTCCTTCAATTCTTCCTTGCTTACTTTTCCAAATTTGTAGTTTTGTGAAAAACTAAGATTAGATGCTAGTATAAATGCAATTACTACTGCTTTCCTCATAATTAATTGGTACTTTTTAATGCTATTTTAGATTTATCGTGTTTTACTATTTTTAAATGAAAATCCCTGAACTTGGAATAGTCTTCCTTTTTGTATTGACCTTTGTTCATAATCAATGTTCTCTTGTAAACAAGTAGATTATCGGATTTCTTTTCTATGGATGCCGTATACTCTCCAAATTCATTGTTTATTGAAACTGGCGTCATCAAAGCTTCTATTTCCATTGTTTCAGGCAATGCTATCTCGTATTCATCGACATCCATATATCCTCTATCTATCTCAAAATCCATTTTTCTGTTTTTATATCTTGGTGGAACATAGGTCTCCCTGTTGAACATATTGGGTGCAAACAATATTCTATTCCCCCCTTTTGAGGCATACTTACTGGCGGCTACCTCCACATTTTCAGTAAAAATGATGTCATCTTTATTGTTGTCAAAGGCTATGGCTAGTACCTCCAAATTGTTAATGTTGTCGAAGTATTCCTTGTAATACAACCTTTTTCCTTTTTCATCTTCATCCTCAATTCTAGTATAATGACCATATTGTGTCCCTTTGGATTCTATTTGTACTTGAGCAGAAATATCGCCATGTTCATCTAGTTTCACGTTGGCATTCGTAGTTTGTAAATTCCCTTTCGTCTCATACACTTTCGTATGAATTATCTTGCCTCCCTCTGGAGTAATTACCAATGCATCCCTATCGTCTGTGAAATTGGCATTGTAGCCAAACGGACTTGTTTGACTGGTGCATTCCAACCAAACATAATCTTTTTCGTTTGGTATCGCCAATATGACATGATTCCCTTCTATTGCCGAAAACTCCTTGTCAATGCTTCTTAAATTGTTACCTCCGTATACGACCGTATAGTAAGATTCCACATTCACCTCATCCAGCAATGCTTTTGTATAATTTGTCAATGCTTTGCAGTCACCATATCCCAATCTATCCACATCGCTTGCCAACATGGGTTTCCATCCTCCAATCCCTACTTGAACACTGATGTATCTGGTTTTGTCTTGCACGTACTTATAGATCAATTTCGCTTTCTCAATGTCAGTTGTTTCATTTGCTGTCAAAGATTTCACCTCGTCTTTAACTGCTTCTGGAAGCTCTTGCGTATCCGCCACCAATTCATCATTCATCCATTTCCCGAAGTCGCTCCAATTCGTGTTTACTCCATCTACTCCTTCCATGGTAAATTTGGCCAAGGCCACTCTTAAAAAGGGAGCATAGCTCTTGAATGCCGGGGCATAGGCCTCTCCCTTCATTGCTTTCATGTTTTTAGCCAAATAATCGTGCTCGCCTATTTTTTCTATGTCATAATTTTCGAAATTCGTAGTCTTGACCTTTAAATCCACTCCCGAGGTATTTACTATCTTGTAGCTTGCATTTTCCGTACTTACATAAAACCCCACAACTGGCCTCCAGCCAGGAATGAATGCTGTCGACTTGTACTCTATCTCTTTTTCCATGACTACCGTATACGGATAATTGATTGGGGTATAGCTCAGGTATTTCATCCTACTATCTGAATATAACGTCCCACCGGGTACAGCACTGACATCTTCGAAATCCTTCTTCTTTATTTTCTTTATCTCCTTTCCAAAGGCATTGTATATGACAGCTTCCAATTTCCTTATGTTTATGTTGTCGTCATAATGTACCGCCGCACCTATATCCGAATTTCCTGCCTTGTTGAGAATCGTGATTATTCTTTTATTGGTATAGGTGAATCTGTTGTGAGCCTTTACCTCTATGAGGTTGTCATCTAATCTCACCACTGCGTTGGCGTTTTCCTTCAACCCTTCATCTATGGTCAATGCCAGTAATTTTTCTTGAGAATATGTGGTAAGGAAAATGAGTATGAAAGCTATGCTTAGGGAAGTCTTTATTTGCATTTAAGTAGTTTAGGTTTAAGTGGTAGATATATGTGCATTCAATTGGAGAATTGTTACAGATTTTCTTGTTATATTCATTCTTTGTCTTTAGAATCGATGATTATGGTCACTGGCCCATCGTTTAACAAGGCGACTTTCATATCTGCTCCAAACTCCCCTGTTTGAATGGGTTTCCCCAAATCCAACTCCATCTGTTTCACAAAGGATTCATACAACGGAATCGCTATTTCTGGTTTTGCGGCTTTTATATAGCTTGGTCTATTTCCTTTTTTGGTACTGGCGTGCAACGTAAATTGACTTACGACAATGGCATCTCCATTGGTTTCCATGATCGATTTGTTCATTACTCCATTTTCATCTCCAAAAACACGAAGGTTCCTTATTTTTTTGGACAACCAATCAATGTCTTCTTGTGCATCTTCTAAGACAATTCCCAATAAAATCAAAAGTCCGTTTCCTATTGAAGCTACTTCTCTATCATTAATGGTTACACTGGCTTTTGCCACTCGTTGGATAACTACCTTCATCTCTTAAACTATGTTATTCTTTCTCCCAGATGTCGGTTCTGTAATGTTGCTCGTCTCCTTCTATTATCTGTGTATAGCTGTTGTAGCGTGATGCTGCTATCTCATCCTTGTCCAATGCCCTTTTTACCGCACATTTAGGTTCTTCTATATGTAAGCAATTATTGAACTTGCAATCTTGCTTCAACGCAAAGAATTCGGGAAAATAATCTCCTATTTCCTCCTTTTCCATATCCACCACCCCGAAACCTTTGATTCCTGGCGTGTCAATTATCTTCGCATTGAAACTCAAATCGAACATTTCTGCAAAGGTCGTTGTATGTTGTCCTTGCATATGCTGTGAGGAAATGGCTTTGGTCTTTAAGTCCAAATTGGGTTCTATGCTATTTACCAAAGTGGATTTACCTACTCCTGAATGTCCTGTAAACATGTTTACCTGACCTTCCATCAAGGTTTTCACTCTATCTATGTTTTTCCCCGTCTTTGCAGAAATCCCTATGCATTCATACCCTATCTTACGATAGATGTGTGCTAGGTATTTTACTTCCATCATCGTCTCCTCATCGTAAGTATCCACCTTATTGAAAAGCAATATCGTTTTTATGGAATAGGCTTCGGCAGTTACCAAAAACCGGTCTATGAAACTTGTGAATGTCGGAGGATTGTCTATGGTAATCAACAAGAAGACTTGGTCTATGTTGGATGCAATTATGTGTGTCTGTTTGGATAGATTCACAGATTTACGAACGATGTAATTCTCTCGATCGTGAATATTGTTGATTACTCCCGTTTCTTGATCACTTTTGGTATCTAAATCAAAATCCACAAAATCGCCTACGGCTATCGGATTGGTGCTTTTAATCCCTTGCAATCTAAATTTGCCCTTTATGCGGCACTCGTAAATTGCCCCCAATTCAGTTTTAACGGTATACCAACTCCCTGTAGATTTATATACTAATCCTGTCATTCATTTGTTTATAATGCAAAATAACAATTTTTATATTGAATTATCTCAACCTACAATTGCTTTTTTAACAGGTAATGTTTTTCCATCTGCCATTGTATTAACAATATACATTCCAGTAGGATATCGCGACAAATCTATTTTCAATCTTCTATTTGGGTTTCGAAAGCTCTTGATTAGAATGCTTTGACCAGAAACATTGGTCACCCGCACCTCCACTTCTCCATATTCCTGAAGCAAATTCAATGTGAAAGCACCTTTTGGGGATGGGTTTGGATATAATTTCAATGCATTTGTATCATATGTTTCCTCTTTTATCCTCTTCTCTTCTTCCCCACAATCATAGCTTAACTCGCTGTCCAGTCTAGTATAGCAATTCCATTTATTGCAAAATTGTATTTTAGTCGGACACTAATGATATTGTATGAATTTATTCTATGTTCAACTTTTCCAAGTGCATATTCAATGCTTTTTCATCTTTATTATATTCCAATAGCATTACATAACCTAATTTACCAGGTAATACTCTAGAGGAGACACCTTTTTCTTCTGTATTATTTATCCTTATCTCATCTTCAGACAGTTCTCCCTCATTATAGATAATCGTTTTGAGTAATATTTTCTTGTCTTCTTTTTTTAATGTATTGTAGTTAATATATGTTGCATAAAATCGATCTCGATTTTCATCTATTTGTGTAAATTCATAGTCAAAGCCCCCCAATGCTTTAAACAAACGCGCATACATTTGTGGTTTGTCCAAAATTGACATTTCAGTTGATGTAGATTCACCTTTTTCAAATACTTTGATGTCTTTAAGCTCGAATACGCCGTCAAACGCAAAAACCATCGCATCTGTTGACGTTATGCTATTAACCACTTCCCCTTTGTTATTTCTCGTTTTATGATATTTCTCAGCCATGGCATAATATGTTCCTTTTTGAGTACGAATGATGTCATGAAAATAAATATATTCATCATTCCCCTTTTTTTTGACACCTAACATTTCATTGATCCCAGAATCCCATCCTATTTTTTTATCTGAAATAACCTCTCCATTAAAATCAAGAACTTCAGAAAACAACCCTAAGCTACTATTTTTAAAGAAGGTACCATTATCTTCATAATACTCACCTAATAAAACAAGAGTCTTATCTTCTGTCAAAAATGCATTCGACACTAACCTATAATTATTAGCATCGTATTCTTTTTCAAATAAAGTTTCACCTGTATTAACATCCAATACTATAACCTTAGCTGAAAAATCAGCTTCTTTTTTGCTCATTTGGCTAACTACTTCATAGAGCACTATGACTTTTTCGTTAGCTTCAATAATTTTAATGCCTTTGGCTATGTTTTTTTCTAAAACTTGATTGTACACCCATGATTTACCTCCATCAGTGGGTATATACTTTAATTTAGAAGCAGTAGTTCTATTTTTCAATACAGTTTGCTGAAATATAAAACCTTTGTTATCCACTGAAAACAAAGGTTTGAAAAGATCTGATTTCAATGTAAATTCTAAAAGTCTCGCATCCATTTTGGATATTGGGATTATAATATCTTTTCCCTGCTCCCCTTGCTTATTAAAAGTAACTAACTTATAATATTTCTTATCTAAGTTAAGTATGGCAAACATAAGGGATTGATTATTAAACTTACTTTCTATTAGCATGTCTTTTTTATCACCTATGTACGATTTAGAAGCTATTTCATTTAGATTGTTATCCAACATATTTATAGCATACTCACGCTTTCCCTTTTTCAACTTATCTACCTCATAATAAAAATAGTAGCCGTCTACATCGTTATTCTTATCAATAAAGAATCCTGAATTTTTAATTTTAAATGATGTTATTTCATTTAATGCTTTTTCTTGAGCGAGCAATGTTACAGAAAAAAAGCTCAGAAGAATCAAGATATAATTATTTTTCATTTTGTTTAATCTATTTGTTTTTAAAAAATTTGAAGACATTGTTAAACTCTTTATTACCATTGGACTTATTTATGTGTGCTTCGCAAAAGGCCAAACCTATTTTTCTTACTTCCCTTAGCTCTAGGTTATTTATGAACAGTCTTATTTTGTTTAATTGCTTTTCTTTTGAAAAACTGTTTTTAGGTTGCACGTACAAACCTAATCTATGATTCTTTTTTGCAATGTAAATTAGTTGTATCACTTTGGCCATTGAAGAATAATATTCTTCTTCCTTGATTAAATTATTTTCAATTTTTTCAACCAACAGGTATATAGCTAAATCCAAGGCCTTCTTATCTATCGTATAATTGATACTCTTTATATGAGAGACTCTCTTTATAATGTTCAAATTGATATCAAAAGTTTTGTCGCTTTTCGAATCTATACTAAAATCCTTTTTCAATTTCTTTATTCTAAAACCAATCTCTGGATGTGTTTCCAGGGTATCAGACACCAAACTGAACTCATTGATTTCCAAATCCGCATCAAAGATAGAGGCACTTTCTTTCATCCAAAAATCTTTAAACGGATAATTTTCAAAACTAAAAATACTATCTAATTTTATATTATGATGCAGCACCATATCATCCACTTTTTTCAATTTTTCAAGTGCAGTAGTTGCTTTGGACTTATTATAGATCGTTTTGCGATATAATAGATAACCTAAAGAATCTGCTTCCGCCTCTACCTCTTTAGAGTAATTAAACACATCAATATTCAGTTCATCTATAACTTGAAGAGCTGCTCTGGTCTTCCCTATTCTCTTTCTTTTTATTCCTCTTATTTTTTTCTTCGCTTCCTTGGAGTTCAAAGCCCTTACGGACTTTGTTATCGTTTTCAAAGAATGGTGTAATATATGGTGCGCCATTTCGTGACATATAACAAAAGCCAACTCATCATCAGACTCCAGGGCATTGAACAAACCTAAATTTATCTCGAACATTCCGTCTCCATAACAAGATGCATTGGCTATCGGGTCGTTTTTTATAAAAAAACCAAAGTTCTTAGAATTAATTTCTGGATTAGATGTATAGATATTATCTAAAATAAAACTCAAATGATTTTTAATTGTAGCGTTGAAAAGAAAGACGCTATCCTTTACTTTTTTAATGTTTTTTTCATCATTGCCTTTGTAAATCTCTTTTACTTTTGATGAAAAGGGACCTTTTATACTTTTTAGTCTATTTGTATTTATTAGTTTGAAATAAGTATTAATAGAATCTATTTCTTCAGGAATGTATTCATTCTTATTCTGAGCAGAAATTATATTAAATATAAAAAAAACAAAAAGTATTGTGATTCTATTCATTGGTGAGCAAAATGAGAAAATCGACTATTATAGTCGATTTTCTCACCAAAAGTAATGCTTTTCTTAATATTAAAAAAATTTATCCTTTTATTATTTTCTCTTGATGATTGATGGACTCTTGGTGAATGGCCTTGAACATTTTAAGTATAAATTCTTCGCTCAATCCTTTTTGTTCTCCTTCCAACACCATTTTCCCCAATATTTCATTCCAACGCTTACTTTGTAGAACAGCAACGTTTCTTTGCTTCTTAAGCGCTCCAATGCCATCGGCAACCTTCATACGCTTCCCTATCAAATCAATGATCTGATTGTCGACAACATCAATTTGCGCTCTAAGATTGTCCAACTCGCTATTGTACTCTGCTTCTGGATCACTTTCCTTCCTAATACGCAAGTCCTTCATCATTTGCACCAATGTTGTTGGTGTTACTTGCTGTGCTGCATCACTCCAGGCATTGTCTGGATCCGTGTGTGTCTCTATCATCAATCCGTCGAAATTCAAATCCAAGGCAGTCTGGGATACGTCGAAAACCATATCGCGTTTGCCAGTAATATGCGATGGATCGTTAATTAACGGTAAGTCCGGAAATCTGTTTTGGAATTCGATTGCCAATTGCCATTCTGGAATGTTTCTGTATTTTGTTTTTTCGTATGTAGAAAACCCCCTATGTATGGCTCCCAAATTTTTAATCCCAGCAGTATACAATCTTTCAATCCCTCCTAGCCACAATGCCAAGTCAGGGTTTACGGGATTCTTTACCAATACCGTTTTATCCGTACCGGCCAATGCATCTGCCAATTCTTGCATTATGAATGGACTAACCGTAGAACGTGCTCCTATCCACAACAAATCGACATCGTGTTCTATTGCCAACTTCACGTGTGCAGCATTTGCCACCTCGGTACAGATTTTCATTCCTGTTTCCTCCTTGACCTTTTGAAGCCATTTCAAACCTAAGGCACCTACGCCTTCAAACATTCCTGGTCGCGTTCTTGGTTTCCAGATTCCTGCTCTGAAATAACTCACGTCCGTATCTTTGAGTTCGTGGGCAATTTTTAGCACTTGTTCTTCTGTTTCTGCGCTGCAAGGGCCAGCGATAACTAAGGGGTGGTCCAATTTCAAATCGTCTAACCACGTTCTCATTTCTTTTTTATTTTCCATCTTAATCGATTTTACTCTTTCGAGTTTAACTTATTCCGTTTAATATTTGTTTTATGTAATTGGTGTCTTTCATTTCATTATAGACTCCATCGAAATCATCCTTTTCCATCATTTCCTTAAACTGCGTAAGGTTTGCGATGTAATCCTCCAAGGTTTCTATGACATTTTCTTTGTTTTGCTTGAAAATGGGTGTCCACATTGCCGGTGAACTTTTTGCCAAACGTACCGTAGATTCAAATCCACTCCCAGCCATGTCAAAGATGTCTCGCTCGTTCTTTTCTTTTTCAATCACCGTCTTTCCCAACATGAATGAACTTATGTGTGACAAATGTGACATGTACGCAATGTGCTTGTCATGAGATTCCGGATTCATATAGCGCATTCTCATTCCTATTTCAGAAAATAGATTCAACGCTTTTTCTTGTAGTTTGAAAGCTGTTTTCTCTACTTCGCAAACAATGTTGGTCTTGTGCTGAAACAAATCTGGAATTGCTGCCTTTGGCCCAGAAAACTCAGTTCCCGCTATTGGGTGCATGGCCAAGAAATTTCTTCTTTTTGGATGCTCTTTGACTATTTCACAAATGTCCAATTTGGTAGATCCCACGTCTACTACCAGACCGAAATCCGAAATGCGATCCAAAACTCTAGGCAACAACTCTACCGATGCATCCACAGGAATCGATAGTATTACCAAATCGGCCTTTTCCAAATCATCCAAAGCTGCCTTTTCGTCTATGATATTCAATTCCAAAGCCTGATTAAGGTGGTCTTCACTATTGTCTATCCCATGGATGATGGCCTCTGGTCTTTTTCGTTTGATGTCCAAAGCCAAGCTTCCTCCAATTAATCCTATGCCGATTATGTATATGTTCTGCATCATACTCTTGCAATTGCTTCTTTTATAGATTTACTCGAGGCACATAGGGAAAACCTCACATAGCCTTCTCCTTGTGTTCCAAAGACCGTTCCCGGTGTTATGAATATGTGATTCTCGTTTAACAACTTATCTATGAACTCTTCCGATTTGATTGATGATGGTAATTTTGCCCAAACAAACAGTCCATTGGTGTCTTTATCGAATGTACAATTCAACTTCGTAGCCAATTCCCATATGAGTCTTCTTCTTTTCTCATAGATCTCATTTAGGTTTTCAAACCATAGATTTGAGCACTTCAAAGCTTCGATCGCTCCTTTTTGGATGCCATAGAACATCCCCGAATCCATATTGCTTTTTACTTTCAACACAGCATTTAGCAAAGCTTGGTTCCCTATGAGCATTCCGACTCTCCAACCAGCCATATTGAAGGTTTTGCTTAAAGAATTCAATTCCAAACAAACTTCTTTTGCCCCATCCATGCTTAAAATGCTAAAAGGATCGTCATTTAAAATAAAGCTATACGGATTGTCATTTATCAATAGGATTTCGTGCTTTTTGGCAAATGCAATTAAATCCTCAAATACCGTTTTGCTTGCTTTGGCTCCTGTTGGCATGTGAGGATAACTCAACCACATCAATTTGACCTTGCTTAGATCTTGTTGTTCCAACACTTCAATATTTGGACACCAATCATTGGCTTCTTCCAAATCGTAAAATACGGGTTCGGCTTGTAACAATTTCGTTACCGAAGTATATGTTGGATATCCAGGATTGGGTATTAACACTTGGTCTCCTTCATTTAAAAACGCCATGGAAATATGCATAATGCCTTCTTTGCTCCCCATTAATGGCAACACTTCCGTTGCAGAATCCATAGTCACTTTAAAGTGCTCGTCATAAAATCCAGCCATAGCCTCCCTTAGTTCCGGCAATCCTTGGTAACTTTGGTACTTATGTGCATTGGCATCTTTAAAACTGCTTGTTATTGCAGCAATTACCTTTTCCGGTGGTTGCAAGTCTGGACTACCAATTCCCAAATTGACAATTGGATTCCCCTTTGCTTTTAAAGCATTTACTTCTTTTAACTTCTTTGAAAAGTAATACTCTTCGACACTTTGCAGTCTGTTAGCTACTTCCATCATTTTTTCGTGTTTTTATATTCTCCTAGCACCTTGAATTCAGTTGCCATTATGTTCATTATGCTTTTTGCTTTTTCATAGTCTTTATAGTCATCGAAAGTGACATCTACAAAGAAGGAATACTTCCAAGGCGTTTCTATTATTGGCAGGGACTGTATCTTGGTTAAATTCATTTTGCAGTCACTCATCACATTCAATATTGTTGCCAAGCTTCCTCGCTTGTGATCCAATTCGAATTTTATCGAGGCTTTGTCAATCTCCTTCTGCAATATTTCTGGCTTATTGCTTTTTACAATTACAAACCTGGTTTCATTGTGCTTTATGGTCTGTATGCTCTCTGCTAAAATGTCCAGTTCAAAAATTTCAGAAGCCAAACGACTTGCTATTGCAGCTACATTTCCAATGCTATCTTCCTTTATGCGTCTGGCAACATCTGCCGTATCTATGTCTTCTACCAATTTAATGTGAGGATGCCTCTTGAAGAATTCTTTGCATTGCAACAATGCCATAGGGTGAGAATGCACCTCCTTTATGTCGGCGATACTTTGATTTGGCAGCGCCATCAAATGATGTTGAATATCCAAATAATGCTCACCTACGATATGCAGATTGTTATTGTCAATTAAAGCATAATTAGGAATGATGGATCCTGCTATCGAATTCTCGATTGCCATAATTGCCGCCTCCGTTTCCTTGTTTAGCAACTTTGCGACAGTCAAATCGAAGGACAAGCACTCATTTACCAATACATCGGCTCCAAAATAGTCCTTGGAAACTATATGATGAAAAGACCCTTTTACACCTTGTATTGAAACTGAATTTATCATATTTTCTTTTTGTTAAAAATCTTATAAAAAAAAAGTCTCGATATATATCGAGACTTTCTTTGTTTATAATGTTGTTTTCAAATTACATACACAGCGTCTCGTTCTTTTCGTTAAAAAAGAAATAAAACCAGCTAAAATATGTATTTACGTTTGTGTTCATTAATTTGTTTTTTGCCTAAGCAAATGTTCATTTATGATGCTAAAGTAAATAATAAATCAACAAATCAAAATACTAAAGCTTAATTTTTAATGTTTTATTTGAAAATTTAAAGATTTACAAGTAATCCCTTGTTTAAATTACAGAATGTTTATTTTTGAAGAAAGAATTTAAGATGTCCATAAAAGTAGAAAACATAACAAAGATTTACGGCTCGCAAAAAGCTTTAAACAATATTTCCTTTGAAGTTGAAAAACCTGAAATCGTTGGTTTTTTAGGTCCCAATGGTGCAGGAAAGTCTACTATGATGAAAATTCTGACCACTTTTATAAGTCCATCGGAAGGAGATGCGCAAGTGAACGGTCGTGACATCTCCACAGAAGCCAAACAGGTACAACGAAGTGTTGGCTACTTGCCTGAACACAACCCATTGTACCTAGAGCAATATGTCCGTGAATATTTAAGTTTCAATGCTGCTGTTTACAGCATTGAAAAAAACAGGGTGGAAGAGGTTATTGAACTAACGGGACTCACTCCCGAGGCTCATAAAAAAATAGGACAACTCTCCAAAGGATACAGACAACGCGTTGGATTGGCAAATGCTTTGTTGCATGACCCCGAAGTATTGATTCTAGATGAGCCAACCACAGGTTTGGATCCAAACCAATTGATAGACATTAGAAACCTGATCAAAACCATCGGAAAAGAAAAAACAATATTTTTATCTACACACATCATGCAAGAAGTGGAAGCCATGTGCGATCGTGTGATCATCATAAACAAAGGTGAAATAGTTGCCAACAAAAAACTAAAAGAATTGCGGGAAGGTCAAGATCAAATTGTCGTTGTCGAATTTGACTATCGTGTTGAAGATGCCTTTTTGCTTAGACTTCCAAATGTGAAAAATGTAAAGAACACATTCGATTTCATATACGAAATCACATTCTCATCCACCAAAGACATGCGTTCCCACGTTTTTGATTTTGCTCACGACAATGAATTGAAGATCCTACAGCTCAATCAAAAAAACGCCAGTTTGGAAAGTCTATTCAGAGATTTGACGTCTTAAAATGAAGTTCTTTTGCTAATTGGGTTCGACGCTGTTCATTGCAAAATTCAATATTTCAATGAAAAAATTGTTTCTTTTACTTTCAATTGTCCTACTCCCTTTCGTCGTGGTCATTGTTGTCAATGAAACAAGTATGCTTCCTTCCTCCTTTGCAAACAAAGAATATTGCACAAGAGCTTGTCACAACCAAGGCTGCCTACATTTTAACAAAAAACGCCTTGACAAAGACAATTCCTCTTTTGTCACAAGACATTTCGATAGCTACAAAAAGAACATCAATTGGTTAAAAAACAACCCTTTTAACCTAAGTTACGTGGAAATGAACCTATTGTTGTACGTCATCCTATTTCCAACAGTTTCGATCTTGCTTCTATGGAGGTTGATCAAAAGAAGTTCTCCAACTCTCGAAAAAGAAATATGAAAGAGCTCGTAAACAACTTACATTGGTATTTTACAGATTTTTGTGTAAACACTGCAAATTTACTTGGCATTACATACGTAGAATTCAATTTCTGGCTATTTGTGGTATTGTTCCCAAGCATCGTCACAATACTTATTCTTTTGAATGCATTTAGAAATAAGATAGCCTTCTTCTCAAAAAATGCTATTCAAAAATAACACGCCCGTTAAACAATTCCGAAACGGTTACCGATGGCGGGGTATTCGTAACAATGACATTGCCCGTGCTTACCAATTCTGCAGTGAGAGAAACCTGTGGATTTACAATGATGTCGTTGGTTCCTCGGTGATATATGGATGCATTGTCGACGATTAGATTCCTCCCTTCGAAACGTCCATCTCCAGAGGCATGACTTATTCTTATGTTTGTTGACGTACCACGGATGTATGTCGTCGTCAAATTGTTTATGACTACTTTGAGGTTTTTGGAATTGACCTCAACATCAAAGACGCCCACATTGTAGAAATCCCCCGAATGATCTTCGGACAACAAGTCCAAATCATCATAGTTGAGAACGCCATTGCTTCTTACCGTCAACTGACTACTATTTCTTATCTCAGTTAGATTGGGTGCACTCACATATACTTTTGTCACCCCATAATCGCGAGTAAGGTTACAACCGTTGTTGTCTGTTAGGCTCAATCGTCCCTCAATGACCTTCACTTCGATATCATCCATTAAAAATTCTCCTGTTTCTACCAAAACGCCATGAATTGGGTCATCGGTAACGATAAGTTCCATATTTTTAAAGACTGTGATTTTCGTAAAATCATCGACAGCAAATTCTTTTTGAATGATGTCCCCTGCGTTTTGAAAGCAATCTGGTGCATTCTCACTATTGCAACCTATCAACGTCAGAATGGATAGTATGTATATTATTTTTTTCATCTCCAATATCCACCAAAGTGGTCTCTTAATTAATTTACTTGTTCATCTATGGAAGTTTCAAGATTCGTTGCCTTACAAAGGTACGGGTTCCTATAATCTAACTCCAATTCCAAATTCGACAGCTTCGGCTTTTGCTCCATGCGACTTCAGCGTCAAAGCACCGTAGAACTTGTCTCCAACATAGCGCTTCAAACCTATTCTATTGTACATTTGCCCTTCGAAATCGAAAGGGTAGTACACATAATATCCCAATTGGGTTATCAAAGAAGTTTTGCTTATAAACAGCTCATGTCCCACAAACACCCCTACTCTTTTGTAATCTTCATCCCCACTTACCTCATCCAAGGGAAATGCCACCGAATTGTAACGAATGTGTTGTTTTAAGAAATTTGAAAAGAAAACATCCGTTCCCAATTGTATTGCGGATTTTCTATTCAATCGCTTATCTGCATATGCCGAAACGATGTAAAATGCATATTGTCCTGAATTAATGACATCACTTTCATTTATTCCTGCTCTGAAAGCCACGTTATACTTTATTTTTTCAGTGAACTTCTTGTCTTCAGTCGATGCGATGTATTCTGGTGAATTTTCCGCATCAAACACATAATTCACGCCTACATTAAATGCAATGCTGTTTATGGAGCTGTTTGGAGCCTTGACATTGGCATTGGAATAATGGATTAAAGAAATTCCTGCTTGTATGCCCAAACCATTAAAGATGTCTTCCTTCTTAAAATTCAACATTGCATAGGTGGAACTCAGCAAATGCGTTCCAAAGGCATTGTTTCTAAAATTGTCCTTCTTGTCGTAAGGTGTTGTATTGTATGCCAAACCTTGTCCTATTCGAAACATTAGATTTCTCTTGAAAAAGTAAAAATTGTAATGTGCATAAATTCCAAAATTTTGATCCAAGAATTCATTGTCGAAGTTTTGGTAGATGAATGATGCTCCATAGTCAGGGTAGTTATACCTACTTTCCCATGCTTTCTTCCCAAATGTCTTTTGATTGTAACTTAAGATAACTCCTGTTGGATGACCTGTTATCAAATGTGAGATGTCCGAATTGTGCTCCGCGACATTTCCATAGAAGAAATTCACGTCCAAGCCAAACGGATTTTTCTCTTCTTGTCCGTTTGAACATATAAAACAGAACAAGAAAATACAACTTAAAAAATACTTCATCAATTAATTCAATTTGGCTGCAAAAGTAAAGTAAATAAAATAGAGTCGTTAAACTTCTTCACCTTTCGTTGTATTGCTGCTCTTAAGGTTATCGTACCTGATATCTTTTCAAACAACATCTACATCAAGATCAACCTTCAACATTTAAAACAAAAAGCATCTTGTCGGTAATTCACACCTATTTATCGGTTTAAATGAACAATACGTTCTTAACAATCAAATAATTACAATAACACAAAAAAAAGACACTTTGCCGACAATCCATATTACTTTGTCGAGTATTTCGAAATAGCAATTAGTTCGAAATAACATTTACACGCACTCAATTAACTTAGTCTTTATCTAAAAGCAGAAAAAGTTTACAATCTATGAAAAAACAAGTTCTCATTATAAACAATGATGTGGGTGTTTCATATTTACTAACAAAAGTACTGAAACTACCCGAAGTCAAGATCATAACCAAAAACTCCTATGAGGATGTAAATGATATCGTAGAAAAGCAATGTTTTGACCTTATCCTTACGGATGCCTTAATTGATGGTACCTTTATGTTTGAATACATAGAAGAATTAAGATCTAAATTTCCAGACACCCGTTTAGTCGTCATGTCCGAAATGAACCAACAATCCATTAAGAACAACCTAAAGATAATGGGCATGGATGATTTTATTTCACTCCCTTTTAATCCAATCAAGATTAAAGAACGTATCTCTAGTTATCTATGAATCTATTGATTGTAATATACATTGTGATTTTTTCGCTGTTGTTTTCCTTGGTAGTCCTATGGCTTACCACAATCGGGTATATTATAAAAGATAAAAAACGAGAAAAGCAATACCTACGACTGGAACAAGGGATTATTGAAAGTCTAGCATATAGTTTCATTGACGATTCCATTGACAAAACAGAAAACATAAAAAAACTTAAAGCATATATTAAAGACAATGACATTAGCTTTTGGGACTCCGTCAATGTCTTTATGAAAGTTAATCGCTTCATCAAATTTTCCAACAATGAAAATTTAAAATTCATTTTCAACTCCTTGGGGCTAGAAAAGGTACTCAAAGAAAAAATAACAACCAATGATTGGTATGTAAAAGCAAAAGCCATATGGATGACTTACGAATTTGGCATTAGTGACAACACCAAACTAATTATCCCTTATAGAAATGACGACATCACATTAATTAGAAGAGAGTCCCAGATTGCCTTGGTAACATTTTTAGGTTGGAAAAGTTTAATTCTTTTGCCTTATTTTACTAAGACAATGTCTTTATGGCAACAAATACGCATTATCGAAAAACTACATGAAACGGAAGAAAAACTGGACATCTACCATTTTGAAAAAGCATTGAAGTCAGAAAACATCATCGTTAAAGAATTACTTGTCCGAATAATAAAAAGCTTCAAACTTCATGAATACAAGTACTATGTCGTAAAACAACTTTATTCAAAAAACAGCAATTTAATCAAAGTAGCAGTTGAAGCGTTAAATGAATTGACGCCTGAAAGCATTGAATTAAAACAAATTGAAAAAAGGTTACCTAACATTCAACGAGAATTAGTTAGAAATTATTTACACGTAAGTTAAAACTCATGTACCATTTCTTTAATTCCACTATAGAGTTCTTCTTTCTATGCTATGGCATTGCCATATTTGCAATATACTTCTCTCTGGTTGTGTTTGCAAGAAAAGCAATTATCAAAAATAAAAAAGAGACATTTTTTTTAAATGTGAACTTTATTAAAAAAGCTAACAACCTACCGACAATAGCCTTAATTGCTCCTGCATACAATGAAGGTATGACAATTATCACAAATGTACAATCCCTATTGTCCATACAATATCCTTTCTATGAACTAATTGTTTCCAATGATGGTAGCAAGGACAATTCCTTAGAACAATTAATTAAAACATTTGATCTAGAGCCTGTCTCCTTCTATAAGGGCTCAAAAGAAATAAAGACCTCGTTGGTTAAAACCATTTATAAGAGTACAAATTCCAAATATGCAAACCTAACAGTAATTGACAAAGAAAATGGCGGACGTGCAGATGCTATAAATACTGGCATTGCGTATGCCAAATCAGATCTAATTCTATGTACCGATGCAGATTGCATAATCGAGCAAGATGCCTTACTTAAAATGGTTAGACCCTATTTGGAAGCTTTAGACGAAGAAGTAATAGCTTGTGGAGGCGCCATAGGCATTGCAAACGACTCCATCATTAGAAATGGGACTTTAAAAGAAGTTAAAATACCAAAAAAAATGCTCCCAAGAATACAAGTAGTAGAATACATTCGTTCCTTTTTATTAGGTAGAATGGCTTGGAATCAGATAGGTGGTTTGATGCTCGTCTCTGGTGCTTTTGGCTTGTACCCAAAAAGTAGACTCCTTGAAGTTGGAGGGTTCGACATTGAATCCATTGGAGAAGACCTTGAACTCTGCATTCGATTGCGTAGACACATGGAAGACTTAAAACTTAAATATAAAGTTGTATACATCCCTGAAACTTTATGTTGGACGGAAGCACCACAAACATTTAAAGTTTATAAAAGTCAACGAGATCGTTGGGCAAGAGGTCTATGGGATACTATGATTAAACATAAAGGGTTGTTTTTAAATAGAAAATACGGGAAAATGGGAAAATTCTTCTTTCCGTATTGGATTTTTTTCGAATTAGGTGCCCCTTTAGTTGAGTTTTTAGGTATCATATACATTCTATGCCTCATCTTCATCATTGGAATAAATTGGCCCATAGCCATTGCTTTAGCTATTGCTGTTTATCTGGCAGGTTGTGTTTTTTCAACAATAGCCGTATTGATGTATTGTACTAATTACAACCATTATTCAAAACCAAAGATGATTTTAAAACTATTGACAGCTGCCTACGTCGAGCCCTTTTACAGTCATCCAGTGATGTTATACGCGCAGTTGAAAGGATTCTTTAAAAAAATATTCGATATAGATACCGGTTGGGGAACAATGACCAGAACAGGTTTCAATGAAGAGGAAGACAATTGCAAAACGGATTCTCAAACGAAATAGATGTAGTACATATGTTATCGAAAAAGCCACAAAACCGCATAAGAGAATTAATTATAACAATTATAACAATTGTTAATCTTGGTTTTTCAAATGCTCAGAACACAAAAACAAATACAGACTCCATTTATCACCAAGCCAAGGAATTACACTTAAAAAAAAAGTATGAAACTGCTCTAATAAAAGTAAACGAAGGCTTACTGGTCGCTCCTGAATATATTGACATTCGAGTATTGAGAATTAGAATTTGCCAGCAACTAAATAAGTTTGATCAAGCATCAGAGGATTTATACGTTCTCATTGACAACAATACATCCAAGACATATAGAAACCTAACATTTAAACAAATAGCCATGGCAAAAACGGCTAAGGAACTAACGCCATTTATTTCTAAAACTTCCGCTTTTTATGCGAATGACATTGATTATAAATTGTTTCAAGCTGAAGCCTATTTGAGAATCGATGATCGTAGAACTGCAAAATCATTGGTAAAGAGCATTGAAAATGCCTCTTTGGACAAAAGTCAAAAGTACAGATATAGACTAATAACAAAGCAACTCAACAAAAATCAAATTGGCATCTATCATGAACTTTTAAGTTTTTTAAACGAATACCCTCGACAAAAAACTTGGAATACCACCCGACTGGAATATATGAGATACATCGGCTTGCACACATTAACGGGAAGAGTTAGCCATAGCAGTAGATTCACGGATGATGCGGTACTCTATGAGTTAGAATCATATTCTGTCTTTTCTAAAAAAAGCTATGGATTCCTTAGTTTGAGTACTTCTAAAAAAACTGATTTCTTTCAAAGTTTCGGCGTAAGGGCTTCGGTATTTCATACTATAACAAAATGGATTGAGATAGAGGGTGGTTTCAGATATCTCAATTTTCGCCATGCAGATTTCACATCATATGTCTTTGGTTTGACTTCATACCAAAACAAGTTTTATTTAAATGCTCGTGCCTATATTGGCCCTAAAGTAGAAAACGCCCTCGTACAAAATTACCAATTGAACATTCGCTATTATTTCAACAACACGCTTGATTATGGCTATTTTAGAATTGGAACAGGAATCTCACCTGATGAATCGACACGTTTTACACAAATAACCGAAAATCCCAGTTTAAAGTCCTATTACTGTACTGTAGGGCTATCAAAGACCTTAGGTTACGAATATACTTTGACGGGTAGCGTTGGCTATTTGAATGAGGATTTGCAGAACAACAGGACGGGAAACCAAATAAGTGGTTCAATTGGATTGAGATATCGTTTTTAATTCTTCAAAGCTAAACCTCATCAAACAACGGTGAAGACAAATACCTGTCTCCTCTATCGCAGACAATTGCAACTACGACACCTTCGTCTATGGTTTCGATAAGCTTCAAGGCCGTAGCTACTGCTCCGCCACTACTCATCCCTGCAAAAACACCTTCTTGCCTTGCTAGTTTCCGAGTCATCGCCCTTGCTTCTTCCTCACTCACTTCAATGACCCGATCGACTTTGGAACGGTCGAAGATGGTAGGCACATAATCTGGAGACCATTTTCTAATGCCCGGTATTCTGGATCCATCTTTTGGTTGTGCCCCGACTATGGTGATGTCTTTGTTCTTCTCCTTCAAGTAGGTCGATGTTCCCATTATTGTGCCCGTTGTCCCCATTGCAGAGACAAAGTGCGTTACCTTGCCTTCCGTATCTTTCCATATCTCTGGACCCGTAGTTTTATAATGAGCCTTCCAATTGTCTTCATTTTCAAATTGATTCAACAACACATAACCTTCTTCATCTCTCATCTTGAATGCGACGTCCCTCGATCCTTCAATTCCTATCTCTGATGGTGTAAGTATGACTTTTGCTCCATAGGCTTGCATAGTTTTCACGCGTTCTTCTGTCGAATTTTCTGGCATGACCAATGAAATGTCAAGTCCGAACAATTTAGAGACATAAGCCAATGCAATGCCCGTATTGCCACTTGTGGCTTCAACCAAACGCCCTCCTTTTCTTATGTCTCCCCTTCTTATGGCCTCTGCCACCATGTTGTAGACGGGTCTATCCTTTACACTACCCCCTGGATTGTTTCCTTCCAGTTTCAATAGAAGTTTTACATTCTTCTTGTTTGAAACCAAGCTTTCCGTTTCTATCAATGGTGTGTTCCCAATTTGACCTAATATTCCTTTTTCCTTCAACATTGTTTCTTTGAGCTTATCTTTATTTCCGATTGATAGGTGACCAATGCATTTTCCGGTACCGATTGCGTTATCCAGACATTCGCTCCGATGGTACTGTTCGCTCCAATGACGATGTCTCCGCCTAGAATGGTTGCATTTGCGTAGATGGTGACATTGTTTTCAATCGTAGGGTGTCGTTTGGTTTCAGACAAGCTTTTCTTTACTTGTATGCCTCCCAGAGTAACACCCTGATATATTTTTACGTTTTCCTTGATTATTGCTGTTTCCCCTATTACTATCCCCGTACCATGATCTATGAAGAAAGAATTCCCAATGGTTGCTCCCGGATGAATGTCAATTCCAGTCATTCCGTGTACATGCTCACTCATCATTCGAGCTATTACGAATGCATTGAGCCTATACAAGGCATTGCTCAATCTGTATATGGCTATGGCATGAAATCCTGGATATGCAAGATAAACCTCTTCCAGGCTCTTGGTTGCAGGATCATTCTGTTCTATTGCCAAGGCATCCAGATTCAATTTGTCCCTGATTTCTGGAAATTGACTTTTGAACATCTCCCACAATAGCTTGACATTTTCAATTTCCAAGGATTCGGTTATTTCGAAAAACAAAGTCTTGATGGACTCATTGTGCTTCCTACTGTATTCCTTGTCAAACAAAGCATAAAAAAGCTTTTTCGTAAATGTCTTTACGTCGTCCTTTAAAGATAGCTTGTAGCTTTTAATGCCTACTACTTCCTCTTTTGAAAGCATATTCTTCTTTTTAAGTTATGATTCTGGGGCCAATACCACTTCCAATTCATTCAATTGCTCAGTAATTGGTATTTGACATCCCAACCTGCTGTTGTCCTTGACATTGAATGCTTCAGACAACATTGCATCCTCTTCATCTCCTTTTTCCAAAAGATCGTGATTGGATTCCACATAACATTGGCAGGATGCGCACATCGCCATTCCTCCACAAACTCCAATCGTACCTTCTGGAGCCAACTCATAGGACCTCACAACTTCCATGAGATTCATTGCCATGTCGGTTGGTGCCAACACTTCGTGCCTAACACCATCCCTATCTGTTATGTATACGGTAATGTCCTCCATCTATACTATGGCTTTTACGATTGCCTTTGGAGCTTCCTTACGTGTTCCATCAAACCCATCTATACCACTTACCGTCGTATACTTCAAGACAAATTTCTTGCCTGGGTTCAATATCTTGTATGCCGATTGACACATTAACGTTGCTTCATGGAAACCACAAAGGATGAGTTTCAATTTTCCTTCATAGGTATTGACGTCTCCAATGGCGAAAATTCCAGGAATGTTCGTTTGATAATCCAACGTGTCAACCTTTATAGCGTTCTTTTCGATCTCCAACCCCCAATTTCCAATAGGCCCCAATTTTGGAGACAATCCAAACAATGGTATAAAGTAATCCGTTTCTATTAATTGTTCTTCTTCTCCTTTGATTACGGTTATTCCTTCTATGTGATTTTCACCATGCAATGCAGATACTTCTGCTGGTGTTATCAAGTTTATTTTATTCAACAATTTCAATTCCTGTACTTTTTCAACAGAATCCAAAGCGCCTCTAAATTCATTCCTTCTGTGAATCAAGGTCACTTCAGAAGCTACATCTGCCAAAAAGATGCTCCAATCCAAGGCAGAATCTCCGCCTCCAGCAATGACTACTTTCTTATCTCTATAGACTTCTGGATCCTTGATAAAGTAATTAACCCCTTTGTCTTCATATCTTTCAATGTTCTCCAATTTGGGTTTTCTTGGTTCAAAACTTCCCAAACCTCCTGCTATGGCAACAATTGGAGCTTGGTGTTTAGTTCCTTTGTTGGTTGTTATTACAAAGCTTCCATCCTCTTGCTTTTCTATGGTTTCTGCTCTTTCCCCCAAAGTGAATCCTGGTTCGAATTGCTTGCCTTGTTCCAATAGGTTTTTGGTTAAATCCCCTGCCAACACTTCTGGAAACCCAGGAATGTCATAAATTGGTTTTTTAGGATACAATTCGGAACATTGTCCCCCAGGTTGAGGCAAGGCGTCTATCAAATGGCACTTCAGTTTTAGCAACCCTGCTTCAAAAACAGTAAATAAACCTGTTGGCCCTGCTCCGATTATTAATATATCTGTTTTAATCATTGTATTATACTTTTTCTACTAAACCTTTAGTAAATTCATTTAATGTTTCGACTCTTTGTTCGAAATTTCCTTTTATTGTTTTTCTATACTTATTTAGGTTTTTAACCAAGTCATCTATGTTTTCCGGAATGACCTCTTCGAAAAACTGTCGCAAACGTTTTGCAGTCGTTGGAGACTTCCCATTTGTCGAAATACCTATTTTCACATTCCCCTTCGTAACGATACCTCCCATGTAGAAATCACAATATGGTGGATTGTCTGCCACATTTACCAACTTGCTTTGTACACTACAGTCCTCATAGACCTGAAGATTTACTTCAGGAACATTTGTCGTAGCTATTACAATGTGCTTGCCTTTCAAATATGCCTCTTCGTAGTTTCCCTCGATCATTGTGACATCTCCTTTTTCTGCAACATCAATTGTTCCCTTTCTATATCTTGGAGCTATCATCGTCACTTTTGCATCTGGGCTGGATTTAAGCAAAAACGTCAATTTTTCTTCTGCGACATAACCACCCCCCACTATTAAAACCTCTAAGTTCTTAAGTTTTAAAAATATCGGGTATAGATTGTTTCTTTCCATTTCCTTGTTACGCCAAAGCGGTTTTTGTCAATGCTTCGTCGTACGAGGCATTTAATTTCACTCTTTCCTTGACAACTTCACCTATTATTATGATTGCTGGTGACGACAATTGTTTTTTTGCGACAATCCCTTTTATGTTTCGTATTGTCCCAACTCCAAACTTCTCGTCCTTCGTCGTTCCATTTTGAATGATTGCAATCGCAGTATCTTGCTTTCCTTCCTGCGAGAATATCTCTACTATCTCGGATAACTTCCCCATTCCCATGAGGATTACGACCGTTGCTGTAGATTTGGCGGCCAAGGCTACATCTCCAGAAATCTCATGTGACTTAGTTGTACCTGTAATGACCCAAAAGCTCTCCGACGCTCCTCTTTTTGTTAGCGGTATTCCTTGGTATGCAGGAACAGCTGCCGAAGATGAGATTCCTGGTACCACATCTACCAATATTCCAAACGGTTGCACGTAGTCTATCTCCTCTGCGCCTCTTCCAAAAATAAAAGGGTCTCCTCCTTTTAAACGCACCACGTGACCAGAACTCAATGCCCTATTCACGATGAGTTCGTTTATTTGGTCTTGTTGGTAGGCATAACAACCTTTTCGCTTTCCTACGAATATCAACTCCGCTTGTGAAGATGCATACTCCAACAACTCGTCATTTACCAAAGCATCGTATAAAATGACATTTGCCGATTTTATTGCTTTTATTGCTTTTATCGTTATCAATTCTGGATCTCCTGGTCCAGCACCTACTATTGTTAGTCTAGGTATGATCATTGCTTCCAAGTTTTGAGTTAGCGTATGGCTTCGGCCACGTCGGCTGTTCTAAACGCCCTAACTATTGTTAAAAATTCCTCTGCGCTGTTTATGTAATTTACTGCAAAGTCCTCCGTTGGCGGGTACATTTTGATTTGATAGATCAAATCTGAAAAACTCGTTCCCAACTCAACTCTTTTTGTTTCAACGAACAATTCATCAAACTGACTTATTATTCCTGCTTGCGTATTTGTCTTTACATTCTCCGACAACAATATTGCCTTTGCCGAATTCACCATGGATCTGTAAGCCTCATATATGCCACTGGAATACACTTTATTGCCGAATGCGGTTTTGGCTTCTTCTATTTTCTCTTCACTTTCCAAAAACAGGGTCTCGATCAGATCGATAACGACTCCTGCACACTCACCCACTCCAATGGCTTTTACATATACATCCTCGGTTCCCCAATCTATGAAATCCTCTTGAGTCAAATTTTCTATGTTGGATAGATCCGTCAATAGGTTGTAGAAGTATTTCTCTCCTTTTTCTTGATAGTACTCCACAAATGATTTAATCCCTGCATTGGCTTCAAAATCATTAAAAATTCGTCGTAGGGCCTCTGGGCCTCTTCTACTTGGAATTTTCACTACCTTGTCTGCAAAATGAGCTCTGCCATCTCCCAAGTTTCCTCCTCCCAAAAGAACTTGCAACGCAGGGACTATCAATTTTTCCTTTGTACGAATGGACATGCCTTGAAAGCCGATGTTGGCCATATTGTGTTGTCCACAGGCATTCATGCAACCGCTAATCTTTATTACCAAATCCTCATTTTTCAAATACTGAGGGTATTCGGTTTTGATGACACGTTCCAATTCTTCGGCTATTCCCGTACTACTTGCTATGCCCAAGTTGCAAGTATCCGTACCTGGACATGCCGTAATGTCCACAGCTTTGTTGTATCCAACTTCTACAAAACCTAGTTTTTCAAGCTCAGCGTAGAAGAAAGGGAGCAAATCTTCCCTTACGAATGGAATTAATATGTTTTGTCTTAAAGTCAATCGAATTTCTCCTGCTGCGTAATTCTCTACCAAATCGGCCAAAATTCTTGCTTTGTCGGTATAGAAATCACCCAACAGCACTTTAATTCCAATTGCTACAAATCCTTCTTGTTTTTGTTTTACGACATTTGTTGACTTCCATAGATCGAAAGCCTTTTGATCCCCAACTTGTGCTTCAGGTGCTTTAACGGAAACGGGAACGGACGCCTTGTAATTGACTTCGTCGATTTCCACCGTTTTGAATTCTATTGCTTTCTGTTCTTCTTCAACCAGTTTTTTAAAACCTTCCAGACCAATGTCCTTTATCAAGAATTTCAATCTTGCCTTGGCTCTACTCTTGCGTTCTCCATAGCGATCGAATACTCTCAAAGCACCTTCCATTAGAGGTATTATCTTGTCTGAAGCCAAAAAACCATAGAGTTCGTCTGCATGTCTTGGTTGAGATCCCAATCCGCCTCCCAGCATTACTTTAAATCCCTTTACCCCATTTTCCATTTTGGCGATAAAGCCCAAATCATGCATGTAGGACAATCCGGTATCTTCATCCGTGGCTGAAAAGGACACTTTGAATTTCCGTCCCAATTCTTGACAAACCGGATGACGCAAAAAGAAACGAAATATGGCATCTGCATAAGGAGAGACATCAAATGGCTCGTTTACATCTATACCTGCTGTTTCGCTAGCTGTGACATTTCTCACGGTATTTCCACAAGCTTCCCTCAGGGTAACGTTGTCTCTCTCCAACTCTGCCCACAGCTCTGGAGTGCGATTTAGATCGACATAGTGAATTTGAATGTCTTGACGTGTCGTAATATGTAGTCGACTTCTCGAGTACTCGTCCGACACCTCTGCAATGCGTCGCAATTGGTGACTCAGCACCTTGCCATAAGGTAGCTTTATTCGAATCATTTGCACTCCTTCTTGACGCTGTCCGTATACTCCTCTTGCCAATCGCAGGCTCCTGAATTTTTCTTCGTCTATTCTTCCGTTATGAAAAAGCTCTATCTTATTAGCCAATTCTATAATATCTTTTTCTACTACGGGATTTTCGATTTCTGTTCTAAAACTTTGCATTCTTCTCGTAACCTCCTCAAAAAGAGCAGGTGGTTTTATTTATTGAATTATTTTTATTGAATGAAACCTGCTCCAACTGTGTTGTTGGACTGGGTATCTATTAGAATGAAAGACCCATTGGTTCTATGTTCTTTGAACGCATCGTAAAAGATCGGCTTGTTCAATTTAAAGGACACTGTAGCAATATCGTTCATGGTCAGCGCTTTGACATTTTCTTCCAGCCCTGAATAATCGGGATTTATCTTATGATGAATGCTATCGACTTTTGCCAATACCTTGTTGACACCGTGTTGAACGACATATTTGTTTCCAAGCACAAGGTTTTGTGAATCCATCCAAGAAATGGTTGCGGTAAATTGCTTGTCTATTACTGGCAAATCGTTTTCTTTAACGATCATATCGCCTCTGCTAATGTTGACATCGTCTTCCAAGGTAATAAGAACAGAGGAACGTCTGGATGCTGTTTCAACTTTTTGATCATAGAAAAAAATGTCCTTGATTTTGGATTTTGTTTGAGAAGGCAATACAACTACATCGTCTCCAACACTTAATTCTCCTCCATAGACTTTACCTGCATATCCCCTGAAATCATGAAAATCTTCGGTTTTTGGTCTAATGACATATTGCACGGGGAATCTGGGAGTCCCTGTATTGTATATGTCCTGCTTGTCTATCCCTTCTAAATGTTCCAATAACGTCTCTCCTTCATACCATGGCGTATTGCCCGATCTGTTTACAACATTGTCTCCTTTCAACGCACTAACTGGAATGAAGGTTATATTCTGATCTTGATAGTCTCTCTTGTTCATCAATGCTTCAAAATCCGATTTGATCTCATTGTATCTCTCTTCTGAAAAATCGACTAAATCCATTTTATTGATGGCCACGATCACTGTTTTAATCCTCAATAGGTTATTGATGAAAAAATGACGATTCGTTTGTTCGATCACTCCTTTTCTGGCATCTATCAATACAATGGCTGCTTGAGAAGTAGAGGCTCCTGTAACCATGTTTCTTGTGTATTCCACATGGCCTGGTGTATCTGCAATGATGTAACTTTTATTGGCTGTGGAAAAATAGATATGCGCCACGTCTATGGTGATACCTTGTTCTCTTTCTGCCACCAACCCATCTGTCGCCAATGAAAAATCCAAGTAGTCATACCCCAATTGTTGGCTCTTTTTCTCTATGGCTTCGAGTTTGTCTGTCGTCAATGATTTTGTATCGTAAAGTAATCGTCCTATCAATGTACTTTTTCCATCATCTACACTTCCTGCTGTTGCTATTTTTAATACGTCCATTTTTTTCTGCTGTTCGCCTTTAGTCTAAACTATTTGTTGGCTTGATTCTTATTTTTTTAATGTTGACCAATGGTTGATTTTCCAATGGCCAAGAGCTAAATCCTTTAAAGGAAAAATGTTAAAAGTACCCTTGTTGCTTACGCTTTTCCATTGCAGCTTCCGAGCGCTTGTCGTCTATTCTAGCTCCTCTTTCGGAAATTGTGGAATCTCTAATTTCTTGAACGACGCTCACTATGTCCGACGCAGAGGATAGGACAGCTGCAGTACAACTCATGTCTCCGACGGTTCTAAAACGAACCTCTCTTTCTTCTACTTCCTCGTTTTCATCTCTATACACCACGTCATCATCTGCAGACCATATTAAACCATCTCTTAAGAAGGTAGCCCTCGTATGCGCAAAATAAATGGAAGGAATCTCTATTTGCTCTTTTTGAATATAGGACCAGACATCCAATTCCGTCCAATTGGAAATTGGAAACACGCGAACATTTTGACCTAATTCTATGTTACCATTCAACATATCGAACAACTCTGGACGTTGATTCTTTTCATCCCATTGTCCAAAATCGTCACGAACGGAGAAGATGCGTTCCTTGGCTCTCGCCTTTTCTTCATCTCTCCTTGCTCCTCCAATGCAAGCATCAAACTTAAACTCCTCAATGGCATCGAGAAGTGTCGTCGTTTGCAAGACATTTCTACTTGCATAACGACCGGATTCTTCCCTTACTTTCCCTTCATCGATGGAGTCTTGAACATTTCTTACAATCAACTCCAAGCCCAATTCCTTTACCAAACGATCTCTGAACTCTATGGTTTCCGGAAAATTGTGTCCCGTATCTATGTGCATTAATGGAAACGGTATCTTCGCTGGATAAAATGCCTTTTGCGCCAGTCTAACCAAGGTTATGGAATCCTTCCCTCCTGAAAACAAGAGCACTGGTTTTTCGAATTGTGCTGCCACTTCCCTTATGATGTATATAGCTTCGTTTTCTAACGGGTTTATGTTTGATGTATCTTTCATATTCTATGTCTTAGGCGTGTAACCCACACTCTCTATTTTCTAATTGTTTTGTTGGATCAAAGTATTTGAACTCGTTTGGCAAATTGTTTTCTTCCATGAAGACATCCAATTGCTCATCTGTCCAATTGTAAAAGGGACTTACTTTCACAACTCCATTTGCATCTTGGGAAACGACATCTATAGTATCTCGAAATGAAGTTTGTCCTTTTCTCAAATTCGTAAACCAAACGTCTGGTTTGTGCTCCTTCATGGCTCTTCTAAAAGGTTCCAATTTCACTTGTTCCGTGAAATCCTTGTGCTTGGAGTCGTTTATGTCCGGTATTCCCAAAACAACATCCCTATGCGAAGTTGTTTGTTTTGGCACGTATAGTTTCACATTGAGATTCAATGTCCTTATGAGCTCTTCAGCATGCCTGTACGTATTCGGGGTATTGTAACCGGTATCACACCAAATCACCTTTATGTCTTTTTTAACCAAATTCGTCAATTTCAAGATTGCGGCCTCATAGGGTCTAAAATTTGTGGTCACAACTGGTTCTTTGGAAAAACCTATAGCCCATTCCACAATTTCCAAAGGGGTTTTCCCTTCCAATTCCTTGTTTATCTCTTTTAAGTTAAGTGTCATTATTTTCCCCATTTTATTTTGTTCCAAGCGCGTTCATGAAAGAAATACAATATTAATTTGGAAACCAACTCCACAAACCCTATCGAGAATGCCAATGTCAACGTTCCTGTTATCAAATAGGAGATCACAATGGTATCTATTGTTCCCACAACTCTCCAACTAATTGTTTTCACCAAACTTCTTTTCAGTTTTTCTTCTGAAACATTTTCTTTGACTTCTATATCTCTTTCCACTTCTAACGCAGTGTTCATAATCTTATATCATTTTAAATCCTATAAACCCTATCTATTTACTAGGATAATGATGCAAACATATAAATTAAAGTTTAAATACCAAAGAAGTTAATTGAAAATGTGTATTATTTTTTTGTTATTGAGATAAATCTGCCAAAGTAGTATTTCTAAAAATCTCCAATGAACTGTCTCGTACTTGAGCCATCAAACCATGAACGGCACATGCATTTTCATCAGGACAATCATCACATTTTTCATAAAAATTCAAACTTACACACGGTACCATCGCTATTGGTCCTTCAAGAACCCTCATGACATTGGCCATATTTATGTCTTTTGGGTCTTTAAGCAAATAGTATCCACCTCCTTTGCCTTTTTTGGATCCCAAAACCCCATTTTTTCGGAGTGTCAATAATATACTCTCCAAAAATTTAAGAGAAATACTTTCCTCATTAGAGATGGTCGCAATTTGTACAGGCGTCCTGTCCTTTTGTCTTGCCAAATATACAATGGCCTTAATTCCGTATTTTGTTTTCTTTGAAAGCATAAGACAAATTTAATGTTTTTTTTAAAACAGACTAAAAAACTTCTGACGCTATGGCTTTTATGTTGTCACTTTTGCCCATTGAGTAATAATGAAGGACTGGAACACCTGCTTCTTGGAGTTCCTTGGATTGCTTAATTGCCCACTCTATGCCAACTTGCCTCACCGCTTTGTTGTTGTTACAATTATCCACCTCATCGATGAGATCTTCTGGTAAATCTATTTTGAATACTTGTGGCAACAATTGCAAATGTCTCTTTACGGCTATGGGTTTTATTCCAGGAATAATTGGTACGTTTATTCCAACATTTTTGGCCGCTTCTACGAAATCAAAATACTTTTTGTTGTCAAAAAACATTTGGGTTACAACATAGTCCGCTCCCGCGTCTACCTTTTCCTTAAGTCTTTTCAAGTCCGTTTGCAATGAAGGTGCTTCCAGATGCTTTTCAGGGTAACCTGCAACTCCTATGCAAAAATCAGATTTGTAATCGGCTTCTACCACATCGTGCAAATACTTACCTGTATTGAGGTTTTGGATTTGCGACACCAATTCCTGTGCATATAGATGTCCTCCTTTGGCCGCTTCAAAATACTTTTGATGTTTCATGGCATCTCCTCGTAGAGCCATTACATTGTTTATTCCTAGGTAATGGCAATCCACCAACAAATATTCGGTCTCCTCTTTTGTAAAGCCACCACATAGAACATGCGGTACCGTATCTACTTCATATTTATGCTTTATTGCCGCACAAATCCCTACCGTGCCAGGACGCATTCTTGTTATCTTTCTATCTAAAAGCCCTTCTTTGTCAATGTACACATATTCCTCACGAGATGTAGTAACATCTATAAAAGGAGGCTTGAATTCCATTAAAGGATCTATGTTATTGTATAGTTCTTGAATGTTTCGTCCTTTTTTGGGCGGAATGATTTCAAAAGAAAACAATGTCTTGCCATTTGCCTTTTTTATATGTTCAGTTACTTTCATAATGCTTGTTACCTTCGCAGTCGTATGCTTTTTTGTTTGTCCTTAATTTTATACCTTGTAAACCTTAGGCTTTTCCCGAAGATTCTGAATCAGGAAAAGAATTCTTGAAATTGTATCATTCAACACATCTTTTCAAATTCTCCTCCAATGATTGAAAACTACCTTCATATTCCCAATAAATCCATCTTCCGTCTACATAATCCGTTAACACGAATTTCTCTCCAATGGATTTTATTCTATTTATTGCAACTAGTTTTTCTGAATATTCATCTGTAATTACATTCTCTATTATTTCTTTGTTGTTCTCATCGAACCCATGTACTATGACATGGCTACCTAACTTTAACTTAATAAATCCGTCTTTCATCTGTGTATCTATCTTTTTAGTTATGAATGTTTCATCATGTTCTCGGTTTATTCTGCCAAATTTGGATTTAACCATTTTCTAGCTTCTGCTTCATCAATATTTCTACGCTTAGCATAATCTTTCAATTGATCTTCCTTTATCTTTCCAAGACCAAAATACTTTGCTTCTTTATTGCCTAAATAATAGCCACTAACGCTTGCTGCTGGCCACATTGCCAAACTATCTGTCAATTGTACTCCTATTGTTTCTTCAACTTCCAATAACTTCCAAATGGTTTCCTTCTCCAAATGATCTGGGCAAGCGGGATAACCTGGGGCTGGACGAATACCTTTATACTCTTCCTTGATTAATTCTAGATTGGTAAGACTCTCTTCTTTGGCATAACCCCAATGTCTTGTTCTTACTTCCTTGTGCAAATACTCCGCAAAGGCTTCTGCCAAACGATCTGCCAAGGCCTTTATCATAATGGAATTGTAATCGTCGTTGTCTGCTTCAAAGGCTTCTGCCAATTCTTTTGTCCCAAATCCAGTACTCACACAGAAGCACCCCATGTAATCTTGCTTATTAGAATCTTTGGGTGCCACGAAATCTGCCAGAGCAAAACTAGGCACACCTTCTCTTTTCTTCAATTGCTGGCGAAGTGTTATGAATGTATCTTTTAACGCTCCATCTTCATTGTAGATTTCTATGTCATCATCATTTATTGAATTTGCTGGAAACAATCCAAAAATAGCTTTTGCCCTTAATAGTTTTTCATCAAATACACGCTGCAATAATGTTTGCGCATCTGCAAACAACTCTGTGGCTTGCTCTCCTACTACCTCATCTGTTAAAATACTCGGGTATTTCCCATGCAAATCCCAACTTCTAAAAAATGGAGACCAATCTATGTATTCTTCAAGCTTACGAATATCAAACTCTTGAATGGTTTGGATTCCCAATTGCTTGGGTTTGACTATTTCTGAAGTGTTCCAATCTATTTTGAACTTTCTCTTTCTAGCCTGGTCTATTGAGACATAGGACTTGGTTTTTCCTCGTTTTAGAAATTTTTCACGAAATTCATCATAATCCTTTTTTAATTTGGCTACATAGAGATTGGTTGTTTTCTTATTCAGCAAATCTCCAACTACCGTAACTGCTCTTGAAGCATCGTTTACGTGTACTACGGCATTTTTATATTGTGTATCTATCTTTACGGCTGTATGTGCCTTCGACGTTGTCGCCCCTCCTATCAACAATGGTACGGAAAAATTTTCTCGTTCCATCTCTTTGGCCAAATACACCATTTCGTCCAATGAAGGCGTTATCAACCCACTCAATCCAATGATGTCCACATTCTCCTTGATTGCTGTTTCTATTATTTTCTCTGGTGGCACCATGACTCCCATATCCACAATTTCGTAATTGTTGCATCCCAAGACGACGCTCACTATGTTTTTCCCTATGTCATGCACGTCTCCTTTTACCGTCGCCATCAAAACTTTCCCCAAGGCTTGTTGTTTTTCTCCTTTTTCAGCTTCAATGTACGGGTTCAGATACGCCACGGCCTTTTTCATCACCCTAGCGGATTTCACCACTTGTGGCAAAAACATCTTTCCGCTTCCGAACAAGTCTCCAACCACGTTCATTCCAGTCATTAAATGCCCTTCTATGACATGTAGTGGCTTTTCTACGCTTTTACGAGCCTCCTCGACATCTTCAACTATAAAGGCATCGATTCCCTTGACAAGTGAATGTGTTATTCTTTCTTGCAATGACAACGTTCTCCATTCCAAAACTTTCTCAGGGTCTTTAACCTTCCCTTTTACAGTCTCTGAAAAATCCAATAATCGCTCGGTGGCATCATCTCTTCTATCGAGGATCACATCTTCTATGTGTTCCAACAAGTCCTTTGGAATGTCATCATACACTTCCAACATCGTGGGGTTCACGATTCCTATGTTCATTCCAGCTTGAATCGCATAGTATAGGAATACGGAATGCATGGCTTCTCTTACCGTATTGTTTCCTCTAAATGAAAAGGAGACATTGCTGACACCTCCACTGACACTTACGTGTGGCAAGTTTTTACGAACCCAACGTGTAGCTTCTATGAAATCTATCGCGTTTCTTCTGTGTTCCTCCATTCCTGTTGCCACAGGAAAGATGTTTAAATCGAAGATGATGTCTTCTGCTTTGAAGCCTACCTTGTCAACCAAAACTCTATAGGAACGCTCTGCTATTTCTATTCTTCGTTGATAGTTGTCGGCTTGCCCGACTTCATCAAAAGCCATTACAATTACAGCTGCCCCATATCGTTTTACTTGAGTAGCTTCCCAAATGAACTTCTCTTCTCCTTCTTTTAAACTTATTGAATTTACGACGCACTTCCCTTGTACCACTTGCAAACCTGCTTCTATGATTTCCCATTTTGAGCTATCTATCATTATGGGCACTCGACAAATATCCGGTTCGGCAGCAATGAGGTTTAAAAAACGAACCATTGCCTCCTTGCCGTCTATCAATCCATCATCCATGTTGATGTCTATAATCTGTGCACCTCCTTCCACTTGATCTCTAGCTATCGCCAAGGCCTCATCGAACTTCTCTTCTTTGACCAATCTTAAAAACTTGCGTGACCCGGCTACATTGGTACGTTCACCTACGTTGGTGAAATTACTGTCTGGCGTAATAATCAACGGTTCCAAACCTGACAGCTTCAAATGTCTAACTTCTTCTCTATTCATTACCTATAATGTTGTACTATTGGAAAAGGTTCATAAAAATGATGCAATAGTGTTTTCCATTCCTTGTATTCATCCGATTTTCTAAAACCGACTTCATGGTCTTCGAGAGTTTCCCAATTCACCAACAATATGTACTTGTCATCGTCTTCCATGCATTTCTTCAAGCTGTGAGAAAGATACCCTTTCATTGATGAAATAATCGCTTGCGCTTCTCCAAAAGCCTTTTCAAACTCTTCAGAAAAGCCTTTCTTTATATTAAGGATTGCTACTTCCAATATCACAATACGTCTGCATTTATTTTTCTAGGGGAATATTTCGCTGACAATTCTACGATAGCTGAAATGTGTTCTGGCGTCGTACCACAACAGCCTCCTATTATGTTTATTAAATCCTTTTTCAGATATTCTTCTATCTGATCCGCCATTTCTTCTGCACTTTCATCATACTCCCCAAATGCATTGGGTAAACCGGCATTTGGATGCGCAGAAATTGCAAAGTCCGTCTTGGATGCAATGGCTTCCAAATGTGGCTGCAATAGGTTGGCTCCCAATGCACAATTGAATCCAACAGACAACAGAGGGATATGAGATACAGATATCAAGAAGGCTTCTGCCGTTTGCCCCGACAATGTTCTCCCACTCGCATCTGTAATCGTACCACTCAGCATAATTGGCACATCTAATTTCCGTTCTTCTTTTACTTCTTCTATGGCAAACAAAGCTGCTTTGGCATTAAGCGTATCGAAAACAGTTTCTACCAAAAGGACATCTACTCCACCATCCAACAAGGCTTCCACTTGCAATTTATAGGCTATGCGCAACTCATCGAAAGAAACCGCTCTAAACCCAGGATCGTTGACATCTGGCGACATGCTTGCCGTTCTATTCGTTGGCCCAATGCTTCCTGCCACGAAACGCGGTTTCTCAGGGTTCTCTTTCGTAAATTCTTCTGCAACTCGTTTTGCTATTTTTGCCGACTCATAATTTAATTCGTACACCAAATCTTCCATATCATAATCTGCCATAGCTATTGTCGTACCAGAAAACGTATTCGTTTCGATGATGTCTGCTCCAGCTTGAAAATACTTCTTATGTATCTCAGCTATTGCCTCAGGCTGGGTCAATGTCAACAAGTCATTGTTTCCCTGAAGTGACGTTGGGTAATCTTTAAAACGTTCTCCCCGAAAATCCTCTTCGGAAAAGTCGTACTGTTGTAACATTGTTCCCATTGCCCCATCCAGAATCAATATTCGTTTTTTTATTTCTTCTCTTATGTTGCCCATATCTATATGTCTTTCTCTATGATACCTTGTTCATTCCAATGATTTCCCATTGTATTAAAACCACCTGCTTGCTCAATTATCCAAAGCTTGGTTTAAATCACCAATAATGTCCTCTACATTTTCCAAACCTACGGAGACCCTTACCAATCCATCGAATATTCCCGTTTCCAACCTATCATCTTCAGATAGTTTGCTATGCGTAGTAGATGCTGGGTGTGTTACTATTGTTCTCGTATCTCCCAAATTGGCCGATAACGAGGCTAATTTGATGTTGTTTAAAAACCGTCTTCCTGCTTCTACTCCTCCCTTTACTTCGAAAGCCACGATGTTCCCACCGAGTTTCATTTGCTTTTTTGCAATTTCGTACTGCGGATGAGATTTTAAAAATGGATATTTCACCAAATTTACCTTATTGTGTTGTTCTAGGAACTGAGCAACTTTCAATGCATTATCACAATGCTTATCCACTCGAACTGCCAGCGTTTCCAAACTCTTTGACAACACCCAAGCGCTAAAAGGAGACATTGCTGGGCCAGTGATTCTTGAAAACAAGTATATTTCATTTATCAAATCCTCTCTACCAACGGTAACTCCTCCAAGTACACGTCCTTGTCCATCTATCAACTTTGTTGCAGAATGTATCACCAAGTCTGCTCCAAATTTGATCGGGTTTTGCAAATATGGCGTTGCAAAACAATTGTCAATGATCAAAAGCAAGTTGTGTTTTTTTGCTATTTCCCCCAAATACTCCAAGTCCAAAACATCCACGGCTGGATTTGTTGGACTTTCAGCATAGATTATCTTTGTGTTTGGTTGAATCAAAGTTTCTATGTCTTCGACATCTTGAATTTTAAAATAACTTGTCGAAACATTCCATTTTGGCAAAAACTTGGTAAATAAAGTATGTGTAGAACCAAAAACGCTCCTAGCCGACACAATGTGATCTCCGGAGTTCAACAATGCTGCAAATGTTGAAAATACCGCCGACATTCCCGAAGCAAATGCAAATCCACTTTCTGCTCCTTCCATTTTACAAATCTTCTCTATGAACTCAGATGTGTTTGGATTCGAATATCGACTATATACATTACGTTCCTTTTCCTCTGCAAATGACGCACGCATGTCTTCGGCATCTTCAAATACATAACTCGATGTCAAATACAATGGAGTAGAGTGCTCAAGAAATTGTGTGCGTTCTGTTTGTATTCTAATTGCCTCTGTTTCAAAATGATTCAAACTCATTTTATATGTTTTATATATTTTATATATTAATTGTTTTTTTCTGTCAAACGCAAGATGTCTCCAAAGACTCCTCTTGCAGTCACTGATGCTCCTGCTCCTGCTCCTTGAATCACTATAGGGTTCTCACCATAGCTTTCCGTATAGATCTCGAAGATGGAATCGGCTCCTTTCAAAGCCCCAAGTGGCGATTGCTCTGGAACGGACACCAACTTGACATCCAACTTCGCTCCGTTTTCATCTGCAAGATCACCATGCAGATCTCCTATGTATCTTAACACGTGATTTTCCTTTTGTGCTTCTTTTTTCTTTTGAAAGACTGGATTCATCTCATCGAACTTCTTCAAGAATTCCGAAGTCTTGATGTCCCTTAAGTCTACTGGAATTAAATTTTCGATGTTTACGTCACCAATCTCATTATGCAAATCCAACTCTCTGGCAAGGATCAATAGTTTTCTTGCTACATCGTTTCCGCTTAAATCCTCTCTTGGGTTTGGTTCTGTATATCCTTTGTCCAAGGCTTGCTGCAATACGTTTGAAAATGACACGTCATCGGCAGAGAATGTATTGAACAAATAGCTCAAGGATCCTGAGAACACGCCTCTTATACGTACGATGTTTTCTCCCGAAAGATGCAATAACTTAATGGTATCTATCAATGGCAACCCTGCTCCAACATTGGTTTCATACAAGTATGACTTTTGATGTTTTGCCAATGTCTCCCTTAATTCCTCATAGAACTTGAAATCGATAGTATTCGCTATCTTGTTTGATGAGACCAGATCGAAACCTTCTTCTACCAACCTTATGTAATTGGATACAAAGTCCAAACTCGATGTATTGTCTATGGCTATCAAATTTTCCAAATGATTTGCTTTTGCAAATTCAAAAACATCATCGATCGTGTAATCTTCCCCTTGAGTTTCTAATGTTTTCTTCCAATTTCCATCAATCCCATTTTTACTGAGAAGTGCTTTTTTGGAATTGGCAATCGCAAAAACGTTGAGTTTGATCCCTTTTCTTTTTTCAATACCTTCAGCTGAAGTGATAATTTGATCGATCAAGGCACTTCCAACCAGGCCATGTCCAAAGACCGCCAGGTTTATCTTCCTTGAAATCCCAAATATCTCTCCATGAATTACATTCAATGCCTTGTGCAACTGTGTTTTCTTCACCACGATACTGACATTTTCCCCTGTAATGGTATTATTGAACAACAATGGTGTGATTTGATTTTTAATCAGACCATTGAATGGTTTATGAAACGTGCTCAACTCTTGACCTACTATAGATATCACCGAGACATCGTCTATCACACTTATCTTATTGATGTCTTGCGAATAGAAGTCATTTTCAAATTCTTGCTCTAAAGCTATTACTGCATTCGAAGCTTGCTCTGCATCGATGACCAGACCAATTCCTCTTTCTGACGATCCTTGAGATATAATGCTTACACTGATGTTTTGCGAGCTCAACGCCTTGAATATTCTTGCATCTACACCTACCTTTCCCAACAATCCTCGTCCTTCTATGTTTACCAATGCCACATTGTCCAAAACCGAAAGTGAGCGAATGCCCTTCGAATCGTTTTGTGATGTAATGATAGTCCCCTTGTCATCTGGATTGAACGTATTCAATATACGCAATGGTATGTTCTTCTCTATCAACGGAATAATCGTCTTTGCATGTAGAATCGTGGTTCCGAAGTTTGCCAATTCATTAGCTTCTGCAAATGAAAGTCTTTCAATTTTTTTGGCATCTGGGACCAAGTCTGGATTTGCCGTATAAATACCATTGACATGCGTATAGTTTTGCAACTCTTCCGCATCCAAATAGTTAGCCAACAATGATGCTGTATAGTTACTTCCGTTTCTACCCAAAGTCGTTGTCTTGTTGTCTTTGTTGGATGCTATGAAGCCAGTGACTATGTTTACCGTCCTGCCATTGTTTTGTTTGAAATAATTGATGACATTTTTTTTTGACAAGGCATCAATAGGTTTGGCATTGCCATAGGTATCATCCGTTTTTATGAGCGTTCTGGCATCTGTCGCCTTTGCATCTATGTTTTTTTCTCTCAACAATGCTGAAATCAACTTTGCTGAAATCAATTCACCCTGAGCCAAAACCTCATCCTTGATTCTTTGGCTATAGTCTCCTAAGAGCTGTACGCCTTCGAAAAGACTATCCAACCTTGAAAATTCATTGGACAAATCCGTATTTGCCAACATGTTTTGGTAGCTTTTAAAAGCTTCCAATTGTTCTTGATAGGATTCGCTTTCTACGGCTTTTTCCAAAATGGCTTCCAATTCATCTGTAGCTTTTCCTCTTGCAGATACCACTACGGCTATGTTTTCTTCAGCTTTTACTTTATCTTCTATGATGGAGATTACTCGGTTCAAGCCTTCTCCATTAGCTAGGGACTTACCTCCAAATTTTAATATTTTCATTCTTTTTTCTTTTGTTTCAGGCTTGAAAATGCCTTCTATGATTTTTTCGAGTTGCTCGAATTCTATCAAAAAGGCATCATGGCCATGGATAGAGTTTATTTCACTAT
Organism: Bizionia sp.; assembly: GCA_020631395.1. Lineage (GTDB taxonomy): Bacteria > Bacteroidota > Bacteroidia > Flavobacteriales > Flavobacteriaceae > JAHDHI01. Next base: position 26,632 of record JAHDHI010000003.1, on the reverse strand, counting down.
ATGTAACATTTGGATGCGTCAATGCCAACTGCTTCTGTGTTTCTCGATTTTCTTCTGCAGTAAAGAACAGATCGGAATCCACTGCCACTATCGTTATTTTCGATTGAATGACATCCAAGATGCTTTCTGTGTTTTCCCTTCCTTTTGTCACATCTATGGTGCGTAACAATTGATTCATCAACTTATATGCAGACAATTGAAAGCGTTCTTGCAATTTCTTACCGTGGTGCAACAACCAACTTTCCACATTGAACAGTTCCAACTCCTCATTCTTGGAGCGTTTGAAACGTGACTTGAATGACTCAGGTGTTCTATAGCACAGCATTGCATGCATTCGGGCATCGTGTACCGGGTTTTTGGAATTTACCAAGAACTGTTCTTGAATTTGACAATTTGCCATCAACCAATCGGTAGATTTCCAATCGGTTGCCACTGGGATCAAATGCTCGGAAAGATTTGGTTTCAACACAGCCATTTCCCATGCGATGCCTCCTCCCAAAGATCCACCGACAACGGCAAACACCTTTTCTATGCTTAATTTTTCAAGACCTATCAAAAACAACTTGGCAATGTCTCTTGCCACGAACGACTTGTAGTTTTCAATGACGAATCCATCGTATCCATTGCCTGGAATGTTAAAGGACAATACCGTATACTTTTTCGTATCGATGACTTTGTCGTCGCCTACCAAATCGGACCACCACCCATCTATTCCAGACACATTGCTATTGCCCGTCAATGCATGATTAATCAATACTATGGGAGCTGCAAACAATGGCATCCCAAAACATTGATACGATAAATTAAGAACATCTATCTCATCCCCGGATAGCGTTCTATAGTTTGATATGGTTATGTGTTTTAAACCCTTCATTTTTAATATTGAAAATCGGAAATCATAATTTGTTAAGATAGAGCTACACGTCTCGACTACTAGACGCATAGCTCAAATCAACCAACTTACTAAATAATTGTTTTAAGCAATAACTGGTTGCTTAACCCTTGAAAAAGCTTCTTTTAGATCTGCTTTTAAATCTTCAATATTCTCTATCCCCACAGATAGACGAATCAAGTCTTTCGTCACGCCTGTGGCTTCTTGTGCTTCATCATTCAATTGTTGGTGCGTCGTACTAGCTGGATGGATAATCAATGACTTCGTATCTCCAATATTTGCCAATAACGAGAACAACTTGGTCGTATCTACAACTTTCTTGGCGGATTCGTACCCCCCATCCAACCCAAAGGTGACAATTCCACTCTGTCCATTTGGCAAGTACTTTCTTGTCAAATTTCTATATTTGCTAGTCTCCAACCCCGGATAGTTCACCCAAGTGACCTCCGGTTGTTCTTGCAACCATTTTGCCAATGACAAGGCATTTGCACTATGTTTTTTTATTCTCAACTCCAACGTTTCCAACCCTTGAATGATTTGAAAGGCATTGAATGGGCTCAACGCTCCTCCATAATCGCGCAATCCTTCAATCCTCACTTTTGCGATGAAGGCTGCGGCTCCAATGGCTTCGTCATACACCAATCCATGGTAACCTGCAGAAGGTTCCGTAAACTCAGGGAATTTTCCGTTGGACCAATCAAAAGTCCCCGCATCTACAATGATACCACCTAGGGCAGTTCCGTTTCCATTGATGTATTTCGTCAAAGAGTGAATAACTATATTTGCTCCATACTCTATGGGGTTCAACAAATAAGGAGTCGCTACCGTGTTGTCTACAATCAATGGCACTTTGTATGCTTTTGCCTCTTTGGAAATAGCTTCGATGTCCAATACATCCAGTTTTGGATTCCCAAGCGATTCGACAAAAAACACCCTTGTGTTTTCTTGTGCCGCTTCATTGAAGTTCTCCGGATTGGATGGATCGACGAACGTTGTCGTAATCCCATGTCTAGGCAAGGTAACACTCAATAGGTTATAAGTTCCTCCATACAAGCTGTTGGATGCAACGACATGATCCCCTGCCTTTAGCAATGTCAACAATGTCGTTGCAATCGCCGATGTTCCAGAAGCAGTGGCTACAGCGCCAATTCCTCCTTCCAAAGCAGCCAAGCGCTGCTCTAACACATCATTTGTCGGGTTGTTGATTCGTGTGTAAATGTTTCCTGGCTCAGCCAATGCAAACAAGTTTGCCGCGTGATCGGAATCATTGAAGACATACGCTGAAGATTGATAAATAGGAACTGCTCTGGTTCCTCCGTTTTGACTAACGTCATGTCCTGCGTGCAACGCTTTCGTTGCAAATTTTTGTGTACTCATTTTTCTAAGTTTTTGAGTTAATAGATAAATTAAAACAAAAGCCAAATAAGCCTAGTCATAGGCATACTCAATAGAAAAATGTTATAAGAAAAACAACGTAAGCACAGATGTGTTGTTACGTTTGGTTATCTATCCTGAATTGGCGATAAATGGATCGCTTCTTCAAGTAGAATTTAGCACCTACTCAATTGCTTGAGGGTTGCTAAGGCTTCAACGGGTCTATTCCCTCCACCTTTCTTGATAACATTTCAATAAAGTCTTGAACTTTGTGAGCACAAATATTCAGTTAGAAAAAGTTATTATCCAAATTATTTTTAGATTATTTTAAAATTATTTTTTATTTCCCTGTGAATTCACTCAAATACTTAGCTCTAATCACCTGATCTACGGGCTTGTTCTCCATTTTGCTTTCCAACCAAGAAATAATGTCCAAATATAGAAATGCACGTCCTTCGAAAGGGTGATCTTCGTATACTTTCAGCTTTTCGTGCAATGCCTTGAATGCTTTTTTTATGTCATGAGGATAGATGTCCTGCAATCCTCGAATAAATTTTATCATCTCCTTTTGCACTTTATGCAGGTCATTCATTTTTATCAAAAACTTGTAGGTACTACGCAACAATGTTTCCAAATGATAGTCCAAACCAGCTTCATAGTGTGCCACCAAATTCAATACTCGCGAGAAACAAAGCAAGTCTTCCCGCATAGTCAATGTCTTGTTGGAAATTATTTTAGCCAGATACTCGATAGCTTCCTTGTTGTTTCCTGAACCAAAGTGAAGACTGGCGAACTTGTAATAAAAAATCATTTTGTGATGTTCGTCTATCCTATTTTTAAACTGAGCCAAATCCGTTTCCATTTTTGGTATGAGTATCAATCCTTCTTTAAAGGTACCGTCAATGAAGTGTATGTTGATCTTATTCAAATTGATGTACAAAAACGACAGTGCCTCCACATTTTCATCCTTGGGAAGCTTTTTCTCTACAACGATACTTTCCAACTTATTCAGAATCTCATCGAATTTGCTTCTATTCTTCAAGAAAAACAATGACTCCAACAAGTAGTTGTTTCCCTTTAGAAAAAAAACGGGGTTCAAATTGATCATATTGGGGTTTTGATAGAACAAATCCACCCACTTGGATGCGTATTTATAACAATTGAGAAAATCTTGCATTAAAAAACTATACCACAAATGTGCATTGTACAACCATAGTTTCTCTCTAAAACCAAGTTTTTTAATGTCATACTTGGGCAGCCTTTTATTGAAGTAATCCTGTATCCATTTACTTTCGGATTCGTTTTTAACATATCCCGTCTTTAAGAAAACCCCATACAATTGTAGAGACAAGTTGGAGAGTTTGCTCGCTATAACATTGGCTGCACTCAACTCCTTGGCTTGAGATATCAACTCATCTGCCCGACCACTTATACTACGTGTTATGTATTGCGACTCTATCACTTTTTCGAGTTCGACGATTTCGTATGCCAAGTTTTTTTCTTCGTTGGCAATTGCCACATCCTTGGCCTTGTCCAAAATCTTCAAACTTTGCTTATATAGCCCCTTATGATAAAGGATAGAAGCAAAATCTAGCTGTTCCCTGATTTGAGAACGAATGTTTTGATGTGATGGATTAAGCTTCAAGCTAATGAGTATTTGCTTGTACAAGTGTGCCTTCACATTGGCCAACTGTTGTTTTTTGACTTCTGTAGATTTTAAAATAACGTTTTCATCATAAATCGTCATTTTGTCCAAAATGGTAAAAACGCTTAAAAACTTGGAGCCGGAATTAACTCCCAACCGCCCAACATATAATTTAAATTGTCGTTTTTCTGATTTTGTCAAAGATTTAACCAATAAAAATAAGCTGTCTTTTTGATCTTTAGTCATCAATTAAAAAATAATGTCAACCATCTGGTTAACAGGGTTTTAAAATACGATTCTTCTTTTGAACATCGTAAGAATCTAAAAACGATGGGGAGCTAACGCAAAACCAAAATATAAATTAGTACTACAATAGAAAAATATATTCTTAAAAATGTCAAAACAACACATTCAAATTTTCGACACAACGCTTAGAGATGGAGAACAAGTTCCAGGCTGTAAATTGAACACCGAACAAAAGATCATCATCGCAAAGCAGTTGGACCAATTAGGCGTGGATGTAATAGAAGCAGGTTTTCCCGTCTCTAGTCCAGGTGATTTCAAATCGGTTGAAGCTATTGCCAAAACAGTAAAGAACGCCACGGTTTGCGGATTGACTAGATCCGTAAAAAATGACATTAAAGTAGCAGCCGATGCTCTCAAATTTGCGAAAAAACCAAGAATTCATACTGGGATTGGTACTTCAGACTCTCATATAAAATTCAAATTCAAATCCAACAGGGATGACATCATCAAACGTGCATTCGATGCCGTAAGCTATGCCAAATCTTTTGTTGAAGACGTTGAATTCTTTGCAGAAGATGCAGGTAGGACAGACAATGAATATTTGGCTCGCGTGTGCGAAGCAGCCATAAAAGCTGGTGCAACGGTATTGAACATACCTGATACCACGGGTTACTGCTTGCCTAGTGAGTATGGTGCAAAAATGAAATACCTCATGGAAAACGTAAAAGGCATCGAAAAGGCCATATTGTCTTGTCATTGCCATAACGACCTAGGTTTGGCAACTGCAAATTCCATTGAAGGTGTCATCAATGGTGCTCGCCAAATAGAATGTACCATCAACGGCATTGGCGAACGTGCAGGGAATACGGCATTGGAAGAAGTCGTCATGGTATTGAAACAACATAAAGACCTAAACTTGGACACCAACATAGACACCAAAAGGCTTTTCGGTTTAAGTCAACTAGTTAGTGACAGCATGGGAATTTATACACAACCCAACAAGGCCATCGTTGGAGCCAATGCATTTGCACACAGTTCTGGAATTCACCAAGATGGCGTGATAAAGCATAGAGAAACATATGAAATAATTGACCCCAAGGACGTAGGCGTTACTGAATCTGCAATAGTTTTGACGGCAAGAAGCGGAAGAGCGGCATTGGCCTACAGAGCAAAGAACGTGGGATATGAATTGACAAAATTGCAATTGGACGATGTCTATTCCAATTTCTTGACTTTTGCAGACAAGAAGAAAGAAATCAATGACAATGACATTCATCAAATTATTGAAACTAGCAAGGTATATAGAGAAATAGTATCTGCTTAAATAATAATTTAGACATTAACATTATAATGAAAAGCCATTCGCTGGAATTTATATGCAGCGAATTGGAAAGACGGAAAAACAACTATGAGTAAAAAGACATTATTCGATAAAGTTTGGGATGCACACGTAGTAGACACCATTGACAATGGACCACAAGTGCTATACATAGACAAACATCTAATTCACGAAGTGACGAGTCCACAAGCATTCAATGAATTGGAACGACGCAACATTCCCATATTTCGCCCTGATCAAATCGTAGCTACGGCAGATCACAATACACCAACTAAAAATCAACATTTACCAATTAAAGACGAGAATTCCAGAAAACAACTGGAACAGCTTTCCATCAATTGTAAAAAAAACAACATAACACTATACGAATTGGGGCATAAATACAATGGCATTGTCCATGTAATGGCCCCAGAATTGGGTATTACACAACCGGGTATGACCATTGTTTGTGGAGACAGTCACACATCTACCCATGGTGCATTTGGAACCATTGCATTCGGAATAGGAACTAGTCAAGTTGCTCAAGTATTTGCAAGCCAATGTCTATTGTTGACAAAACCCAAGAGTTTACGCGTTTCCGTTAACGGAAAACTAAAAAATGGCGTATTGCCAAAGGATGTGATCCTCTACATCATTTCCAAGCTAGGCACAAATGCCGGCACAGGTTATTTCTGCGAATATGCTGGGGATGTGTTCGAAAACATGTCCATGGAAGGTAGAATGACCGTTTGCAACATGAGCATCGAAATGGGAGCTAGAGGAGGAATGATAGCTCCAGACGAAACGACTTTTGAATATGTAAAGAACAGGGAGTTTGCCCCAAAGGACGATGCCTTCGAACAAAAGGTTGCCTATTGGAAAACGCTATCAACCGATGAAGGAGCATCATTTGACAAAGAATATTTCTTTGATGCGGAGGACATAGAACCAATGGTTACCTATGGGACAAATCCTGGAATGGGAATAAAGGTAACGGAAAACATTCCGAGCCTGGAAGACGATTCCTTTGAAAAATCCTTGAAGTACATGAATTTTGAAAAAGGAGAATCACTCATAGACAAGCCTATCAACTACGTATTCATAGGAAGTTGCACCAACTCGAGAATTGAAGATTTTAGAGTTGCGGCCAATTACATAAAAGGAAAGCAAAAAGCCGATAATGTAACTGCTTGGTTAGTACCAGGCAGCAAGCAGGTGGAAACTCAAATAATAGAAGAAGGGTTAAAAACCATTTTTGACGATGCTGGCTTCGAGTTGAGACAACCAGGTTGTTCGGCTTGCTTAGCAATGAATGACGACAAGATTCCACAGGGAGAATATTGCGTATCAACTTCCAACAGGAATTTTGAAGGTCGTCAAGGACAAGGTGCACGAACTATTTTAGCTAGTCCCTTGGTGGCAGCAGCAACTGCCGTAGAAGGTAAAATCGTAGATGTAACGAAACAATTGAATTAATGTGAATGCTTTACATCGAAGCAAAGGCATCATAAATGAATAAGGTTTCGACCTTTCTCAATCAAAATAAGAACAAACAATTAAAAGTTACCCGCTTTTGTGGGCATAAGATGGAAAAATTTAAAAAATTACGATCAACAGCCATTCCGTTGACCATAGAGAATGTAGACACGGATCAAATTATTCCTGCTCGCTTCTTGAAAGCCACGGATAGAAATGGTTTTGGAGACAACGTGTTCAGAGATTGGCGTTTTAACAAAGACAATTCTAAAAATGAGGATTTTGTTTTAAACAATCCGAAATATTCTGGTTCCATTTTGGTCGCAGGAGACAACTTTGGTTGTGGCTCCAGCCGAGAACATGCTGCATGGGCATTGAGCGACTATGGTTTCAAAGTAATCGTATCTAGCTTTTTTGCAGATATTTTCAAAGGCAATGCCTTAAACAATGGCTTGTTGCCAATTCAGGTTTCTCCAGATTTCCTAAGTGTCATATTGGATGAAATCACCAAGCACCCCGAAACCAAGTTGGAAGTAGATTTGGAAAATCAAACGATTTCCGTTGAAGGAACTTCTTTCAACTCTTCTTTTGACATCGATGTATATAAAAAGACATGTTTGATAAATGGTTATGACGACATAGACTATCTATTGAGCAAGAAGAATGACATAGAACGATTTGAAAATGCCTCAAAAAAAACAATAACTAAACTTAACCAAGATTCCCTATTTTTCGGGAATGAATAAATAAACTTTTCTATGAAACTAAACATAGCTGTTTTAGCAGGAGACGGTATCGGCCCAGAAGTTACAGAACAATCCATAAAGGTCTTGAAGGCTATTGCCTTGGAGTTTGACCATTCTTTCCTATTTAAAAGCGCGCCAGTTGGAGCCATAGCCATCGACGAGCAAAACAATCCTTTGCCCGATGACACTTTGGCACTGTGCAAATCCAGTGATGCCATTTTATTTGGTGCAATCGGTCATCCGAAATATGACAACGACCCCAGTGCGAAAGTAAGACCAGAACAAGGACTTTTAAAGTTAAGAAAAGAACTTGGCTTGTACACTAACATTAGACCTGTAAAGGCATACGATACCCTATTGGAAAAATCACCTTTGAAACAAAACATCATCAAAGGTACGGACATCAGCATTTATCGCGAGTTGACCGGTGGCATCTACTTTGGTGAAAAGCAAATTAGCAAAGACGGAAATACGGCTTCCGACCTATGTGAATATTCTCGTTTCGAAATAGAACGGATAGCTCATCTTGCATTCAAAGCTGCACAATCTCGTAGCAAGAAGGTTACACTGGTGGACAAGGCCAATGTTTTGGAAACGTCTCGTCTATGGAGAAAAGTCGTTACAGAACTAGCTGTAGAATATCCAGATGTGGAATTGGACTTCTTGTTTGTGGACAATGCTGCCATGCAAATGATTTTAAATCCCAAACAGTTTGATGTAATATTGACCGAGAACCTATTTGGTGACGTCATTAGCGACGAAGCCAGTGTTATAGGTGGTTCCATTGGATTGTTGGCTTCAGCTTCGGTTGGAGACAAATACTCTATGTTTGAACCTATTCACGGATCATATCCTCAAGCCACTGGGAAAGGCATTGCCAACCCAATCGCCTCTATTTTATCGGCGGCGATGCTCTTGGAGCATTTTGAATTGTTTGAAGAAGCCGAACTAATCAAAGAAGCCGTTGAAAAATCTCTAAAGCTAGAGATTACCACTCCGGATTTAAATGCCACTTACGACAATATTACAACTGGTAAAGTTGGGGATTTTATTGCCGATTTCATAAGCAACCCTACAGATACCAACATTAATTTCAACAATATCCATTTAGGGCAATCAACGATCATATAAATACTCTTGCTGCTTTCATTTGAAAGACAGTTTTATGAAAAAGCATCTCTGGATCAGAGATGCTTTTGTCGTTTTTTTGATGAGAGTCTTGGGGTTATTTTATTTCATCGTTCTTAGGAACTCTGCCATTTTTTGGTGCTGTTCGTCTTTCATCAACTCAACTTCCTTATCACTTTTACCGTCATTTATCTGAATGAACTTATCGAATATGTGACTTAAGTATATTGGAGATGTGTTCCCTGAAAAACTACTAGGGTTGTGGCAAGAAAAGCAATTTGCCAAGTTGTTCACATTGATGTCCGAAATGTCGCTTTGAAATGTTTGAGTAAAGGTTTCCATTGTCACATTGGCACAATTCAAAGAGCCTCTTGCACTGGATCCTGGCGTCGCACTACCAATATTATTTCCCAGTTCCACAATTTTTTGAGCTTGCTGTTCTGGAGTCATACCATCTGTATCTATCCAAATGGAACCATTGTAGAAGTAATTTTTCCATACCCCTTCTAGGTTTGCTGCGACACTCGCATTTATCTCTTTGATATGATCAAAATTTTCTGGTTCGCTCTGACTGGTTTCCATATAACCAGAGACAGTTACGGGCACGCCGTATTGAAACAGATCGTAAGCCTTGTTGGCTAGTACCGGTTCTTTATCTTTGATGAATGTAATACCATCCAAACCAGAAGTACTTCCTTCTGCAAACAATAATTTTTGAGTTGCTGAACTTGCCGTATTTGCTTTCCAATCGTAGTTGGGAGCCATGTCGTCATGTTCGAAAGTCGCCCATATGAATTCTGGATGGTTTTCCACGACTCCAACAACGTGCATACCCAACAAGGCCATTTTTGTGTTGGTATATGTTTTACCATCTTTATCGATTACCGCTGCCATGGTCGTATAATAGTTTCCTAGCTTGTTATTTGGTATTGCAGCTGCATCTACCCAAGACACTTTTAACTCCAATGATCCCACAGGGAAAGTCTCCAAGTTGTCCGCTGGCAATTTTCCAGATGCCAAAGCTTCCTTGAAATCTTCAGCCGCGTCTTGCATCGTCAAACTGGTATGTATTGAATAATGTACCGTAAAAGCCTTTCCTGTTTCACTATTGTATTCAGGGTTCACTTTCAACACACCATGTTTGGATCCTGCTTGTATCGTATCCGTCAATACGACGCTAACGCCTTCTCTTTGCGTTACTGGCTCCATCGCATCGTTTACTTGAATTATTTCCTTTTGATGAAGAAACAGTGGTAAGTCTCCTTCTGGTTTCGTTACCCACAAGAACTTTTGCCATGACCACTGATGAAAGATGCAATTGGTAGTAGAACTTACATCGAACGGACTTCCCTTACCCTCTGCTGGAGCTGGTGTTTGAGTATGAGGAAACCAACTGGCTTTGGATAGACAAGGAGCAACTCCTCCTTTTTTGTATGTTGCTAGTCCTTCTTCCTTTGCTGCTTCAGTTTTCACCTCATCTACTTTCTTTTCTTCTTTTTTACAAGATGTGAGGCAAATAGATAAAATTGCGATTAGCAACACCGCTTTAACTGTGATGGTTGTTTTTTTCATTGGTTTGATTGGTTAAAATAGGTTATGTTTGATATGTACTTACAAATATGGCCATAACCCACGAAAAATAATAGCGTATAAATACCTGATTACAGACACTTGAGCCCATAAAAAAACACCTTTTAAAGGTGTTTTTTACAATTTCACATACAAGCTTGTAGCTTGATGAAATACCTATGTTCTTTCTTTTATGCCATTTATCTTTTCGAAAGATGCCACCATTCCTTGAATCAATGATGAACTCAGCCCTTTGTGTTCCATCTCGTTCAATCCTTCGATGGTGCACCCTTTGGGAGTCGTTACCTTGTCTATTTCTTGCTCTGGATGGTTCCTCGTATCTATCAACAAGCTAGCTGCTCCTTCACAGGTATGCATTGCAAGTTCTTGAGCTTCCTTTGCATCGAAGCCCAATTGTATGGCTGCTTGCGTGGTGGCTCGAATCAGCCTCATCCAAAAGGCAACCCCACTTGCACAAACGACAGTTGCGGCTTGCATTTGTTTTTCTGGTATTACCAGTGTAGTTCCCAGAGTATCGAAGATTTTACGAGCCGTATTCAATTTTAACTGAGACTTTTCATTGCTACAAATACAAGTCATGGATTTCCCAACGGCTATGGCCGTATTTGGCATTGCCCTGATTACTGAATGCTTCTCCCCTATGATAGACTCTATCTTTTCAATGGAAAAACCAGTTATCGTAGATATTACATTGTGCTTGGGTGTAATGTATTGCGCATTTTTTCGCAATACGGCAGCCAAATGATTGGGTTGTACCGCAAATATGAGGACATCGGAATTTTGAATCGCCACTGCATTGTCCGAAGTAATGTTTACTTCTTTGTTTGTACCCAATCCTTCCAAGACGTTAATATGCCTTTTTGTTAAGTACAAAGACGTTATAACGTTACTCGACAACAATCCTTTTGCTATCGACAATCCTAAATTACCAGCTCCTATAATAGCTACTTTCATCTGTTCCTGTTTATTGTTTCTTATCGGTCATCTGTAACATTCATCATAATCATTCTACGATATATCCAATCCTTAACTATGACTATTTCATAAAAAAACAAATCCCTTGAATAACAAAGGATTCATTCTATCCATCAATCGGTAAAAATAGGAAACTTATTGAAAATTGTCGTGCTTTAATTTTTCAAAAAAAAGTATCAATGACACAACAATTTCAAGAAACTGCTCATCGCAAACGATCTAAACCAAAAACTGGAACAAGTCTGGCTTGTCGTTTAAATAGTCTCCATAGAAATTGTGAAGTTTCATTTTGGTTATCAATGGTTCCAAATCGGCTTGAGATTTCAACTCCAACCCGACTACTGCCGCTCCATTTTCACGATTGGTCTTCTTTGTATATTCAAAATGAGTGATGTCATCTGTCGGTCCTAGAATGTCGGCTACGAATTCCTTCAATGCTCCAGCTCTCTGCGGAAACTTTATTATGAAGTAATGCTTCAAATTCGCATGTAAAAGTGCTCGCTCTTTTATTTCGGCAGTACGCGTTATGTCGTTGTTGCTTCCACTTACGACACAAACAACGTTTTTACCCCTTATTTGTTCGGCATAAAGGCTCAAGGCAGAAATACTCAATGCTCCAGCCGGTTCAACGACTATGGCATCTTTGTTGTACAAATCCAAAATCGTCTGACACACCTTGCCTTCCGGCACTGTAACCATATCATCCAAGTTTTGCTTGCAGATTTCAAAATTCAAATCGCCAACCCGTTGTACGGCTGCCCCGTCTACAAACTTCTCAATGTGTTTTAGTACTGTATTTTTATTGTTTCTCAAAGAAGTGGACATGGATGGAGCCCCTTCCGGCTCCACACCAATTATCTTGGTATTTGGAGACAATTGCTTGAAAACCGTAGACAATCCTGCTGACAATCCACCTCCACCGACTGGTACAAACACATAATGAATTGGGTGTTCTGCCTGATCTATGATTTCCAATCCGACCGTTGCTTGCCCTTCTATGACTTTGGAATCGTTAAATGGGTGGATGAACGTCTTGTTCAAACGATCGCACTCCTCCATTGCAGCATGGTAAGCATCATCGAACGTATCTCCCTTCAAGACAATGTCTATATAGTCCTCTCCAAACATCTTCACCTGTTGCACCTTTTGTTTGGGAGTTGGAGAAGGCATGTAAATTGTCCCCCTCACTTTTAACAGCTTGCAAGATAGCGCCACACCTTGTGCGTGGTTTCCTGCACTTGCACAAACTATCCCATTTTCAATTTCAGTTGCAGACAATGATGACATTTTGTTGTAAGCTCCTCTAATTTTATACGAGCGCACTTGTTGCAAATCTTCACGTTTGAACAAGACATTGCAATCGAATTGTTTCGAGTATTGTAGATTTTCCATCAACGGTGTTACCGAAGCGACTCCTTTTAAGTTTAAAGCCGCTGCTTCTACTGCTTCCAGCGTTGGAAAATATGTTGTTTGAACTTGCATCTAACTATTTATTTTTTTCATTGTAACCGAACTCATCCATACTTAAAGAGACTGTCTAAAAAACAATATGTAATTGCAAACCTAGCTTGTTTAACTTCAACTATTAATTTCTCAATAATTTTGACAAGCCAGGCAAGACAATTCGCATATTTCATGGTTTTCGAGACAGTCAATCTCAAGGTAATATTTCTTTATGGGTTAAGCCAGTACCGAATCCTTGGCCACAACTTCCGTCTTTATTGTTTTCATTGCCGTCATTGCCGCACGAAGACGTTTACCAACTGCTTCTATTGGATGGTTTCTAATGGCATCGTTTATCGCAATCAATTCTACATTGTCAACTGCATTGGATGTTGAAAATGGTTTACCGACAATGTCCGTATTTACTGTTTTCATGAAATCTACCAACAATGGTTTACATGCATGATCGAACAAATAACATCCGTATTCTGCCGTATCGGAAATCACTCTGTTCATTTCGAACAATTTCTTTCTTGCAATCGTATTGGCTATCAACGGCAACTCATGAAGCGATTCGTAATATGCAGAATCTTCAATGATACCAGCACTTACCATAGTTTCAAAAGCCAATTCTACTCCAGATTTCACAAATGCGACCAACAATACTCCATTGTCAAAATACTCTTGTTCAGAAATGTGATCTGATGTCAATGCTGTTTTTTCAAATGCCGTTTCTCCTGTTTCCGCTCTCCATTTCAACAGGTTTACGTCATCATTGGCCCAATCTTCCATCATTGTCTTTGAGAAATGTCCAGAGATGATGTCATCCATATGCTTCTCGAACAATGGTCTCATGATTCCCTTTAGTTCTTCAGACAATTCAAAAGCCTTGATCTTTGCCGGATTGGACAATCTATCCATCATATTCGTAATACCCCCATGTTTCAACGCCTCTGTGATGGTTTCCCATCCAAACTGAATGAGTTTAGCCGCATAACCAGCTTCTATTCCTTCTGCCACCATTTTGTCGAAAGAAAGTATTGCTCCCGTTTGCAACAAACCACACAGAATGGTTTGCTCTCCCATCAAATCACTTTTCACCTCAGCTACGAAAGAAGACCCTAAAACGCCTGCTCTATGTCCACCAGTTGCTGCCGCATAAGCCTTGGCTTGTTCCCATCCCTTGTTTTCTGGATCGTTTTCTGGATGTACAGCGATTAACGTAGGCACTCCGAAACCACGTTTGTATTCTTCTCGAACTTCTGTTCCTGGGCATTTTGGAGCTACCATTATCACAGTAAGGTCCTTACGTATTTGTGTTCCTTCTTCTACGATGTTGAATCCGTGAGAGTAGCTTAATGTCGCTCCCTTTTTCATTAAAGGCATCACAGCATTCACAACACTCGTATGTTGCTTGTCCGGAGTTAAATTAAGTACCAAGTCTGCAGTAGGAATCAACTCTTCGTAGTTTCCCACATTAAACCCATTAGACGTGGCATTCTTGTATGATGCACGTTGCTCGTCTATAGCAGCTTGACGTAAAGTGTATGAGATGTCCAATCCAGAATCTCTCATGTTCAATCCTTGGTTTAGTCCTTGCGCACCACAACCAACGATTACGATCTTCTTGCCTTTCAATGCTTCCACTCCATTCTCGAATTCCGAAGCTCCCATGAAACGACATTGTCCCAATTGCTCTAATTGGTCTCTTAATGATAATGTGTTGAAATAATTTGCCATTTTTGTTTTTTTTTGATTAGTTAAATGCAACTAGCATTTGTGATATTTCCATTCGTTCCTTTGTTACTGCAATGCGTCCTGAACGTGTAAATTGCAAAATCCCAAAAGCACTTAATTCTCTATGCAACAATTCTATTTCGTTTTGCCTTCCTGATTTCTCAAGGACGAAAAACTCTTTGTTTACAGTTACTATCCTAGAATTGCTTTCTTTTATTATGTTTTGAATTTGTCGTTCTTCAAACAATAGTTCCGATTTGATCTTAAACATTGCCGTTTGCTGATAAATGATCTCTTCTTCAGTATGGCAATATGCTTTTATCACCTCTATCTGCTTTTCTATCTGACCAATTATCTTTCTTACTTTTTCCTCGGTCATGTCAACGACGATGGTAAATCTGGATACACCTTCTATTTCCGAAGCCGATATGTTCAAACTCTCTATGTTTATGTGTCTACGTTGAAAGATTGCTGAAATACGGTTTAACAACCCTATGTTGTTTTCTGTATATACTGAAATCGTATATGATTTTATTCCTGTGCTCATAATTATTCTAATCTTATTTCTGAAACCGAAGCTCCCGAAGGAACCATAGGAAATACGTTATCTTCTTTTTCTACGCATACCTCCAAGAAATATGCTTCTTTGCTTGCTATCATTTCTGCAACTGCATCTGCCAATTCCTCACGCTTCACAACACGCTTGGCATTTAAATAATACCCTTTGGCTATGGCTACGAAGTCTGGATTCGTCATCTCTGTGGACGCATAGCGTTTGTCAAAAAACAATTGTTGCCATTGGCGTACCATTCCCAAGAACTCATTGTTTAGGACAACGACCTTTACAGCTGCCTTTTGCTGAAAGATGGTTCCCAATTCTTGGATTGTCATTTGGTAGCCTCCATCACCTGAGATTGAAATAACTTCTCTTTCTGGTGCTGCCATTTTCGCTCCAATTGCTGCTGGCAAACCAAAACCCATGGTCCCTAGCCCTCCCGATGTTATGTTGCTTTTAGAAACATTGAAATCGGCATAACGACACGCTATCATTTGGTGCTGTCCTACATCTGTAACTATGGCTGCTTCTCCCTTGGTTTGGATATTTATTTCGTTTAATACCTCCCCCATCGTCAATCCTTCTTTTGTAGGATGCAAGTCATTTTTAATTACTTTTTCAAATTCGATAGCATATAGGTCCTTAAATTTCTGATGCCACTCTGTATGTGTATTTTCATTCAATAACGGCAATAACGCTTCCAAACTGGCTTTTGCATCTCCTAAGACAGCAACATCCGTTTTCACGTTTTTATCTATTTCTGCTGGATCAATTTCAAAGTGAACGATCTTGGCTTGTCTTGCGTATTCATCCAATTTCCCTGTCACACGATCATCGAAACGCATACCAATGGCTATCAACACATCGCATTCGTTAGTGAGTACATTCGGTGCATAGTTCCCATGCATTCCTACCATTCCCACATTCAAGGGGTGGGAAGTCGGTATTGCTGAAGCTCCCATAATCGTCCAAGCAGAAGGGATTCCTGCTTTTTCTATGACGGCCTTGAACGCTTCCTCTGCCTTGCTCAGAATGACACCTTGTCCCCAAACAACCAATGGTTTCTTTGCTTTGTTTATAAGCTCTGCTGCAGCAGTCAAAGTATCTGGATCTGTTTTTGGCACTGGAACATAGCTTCTCACTCCTGTACATTTCTCATAGGAAAAATCGAATTCTTCGAATTGAGCATCTTTCGTTATATCTATCAATACAGGTCCTGGTCGTCCACTTTTGGCTATGTAGAATGCCTTGGCCATAACTGTCGGTATCTCTGAAGCTTTGGTGACTTGATGGTTCCATTTGGTCACTGGTGTGGAAATGCCTACGATGTCCGTTTCCTGGAAGGCATCGCTCCCCAATAGGTGTGATGGCACTTGCCCAGTAATGCAAACCATTGGTGTCGAATCTATTTGAGCATCTGCGATACCGGTAATCAAGTTTGTTGCTCCTGGACCAGAGGTTGCAATTGCGACCCCTACCTTCCCTGAAATTCTAGCATAACCTTGTGCTGAATGCGTAGCGCCTTGTTCATGACGTGACAAGACATGATGAATTTCATCTTGAAACTTGTACAATTCATCATAAACGGGCATGATCGCCCCTCCTGGATATCCATAAAGGATGTCTACTCCTTCAGCAATGAGAGAACGTACGACTGCTTCGCTTCCTGATATGCGAATCGTTTTCTTGGCGTCTTTTGCTTCAGTTGTCATTGTTTGTGTGTTCATATTCTCTTTATTAAGAATTTGTCTACAATCCAAAGACCAAATCTTGGATTGCCTATAATGTTTTTATTTAAAATTCATCCGTAACACAACCTTTGCTGGCTGATGATACCGTCTTTGCATATTTGTAGAGTACTCCTCTTGAAAATTTCAATTCTGGTGATGTCCATTGTTCTTTTCTTTCTTCCAGTTCTTCTTTTGACACTTCCAAGACAATGCTATTCGTTTCTGCATCGATTGTAATGTAATCTCCGTCCTTGACCAATGCTATCGTGCCTCCTTCTTGTGCTTCTGGCGTAATGTGTCCTACAACGAAACCGTGTGTCCCTCCAGAGAAACGTCCATCGGTAATCAATGCCACATCTTTCCCTAGACCAGCTCCCATTATTGCTGCTGTCGGCTTTAACATTTCTGGCATTCCTGGCCCTCCTTTTGGACCTTCGTAACGGATTACTACCACATCACCCTTCTGTACCTTTCCGTCTCTAATTCCATCGTTTGCATCATATTCGCCTTCAAACACCTTGGCTTTTCCACGAAAACGCAATCCTTCCTTCCCAGTTATCTTTGCAACGCTTCCCTCTTCTGCCAAATTACCATATAACATTCTCAAATGTCCTGATATCTTGATGGGTTCTTCAATAGGCTTGATGACATCTTGCCCTTCTGTCAAATCATCTACATCCAGCAAGTTTTCCGCCATTGTCTTTCCTGTAACCGTCAAACAGTCTCCATGCAGCAGTCCTTTTTTAAGAAGGTATTTCAAAACTGCCGGAATTCCTCCTACGGCATGAACATCTTCCATCAAGTACTTTCCACTTGGTTTCAAATCTGCCAAAAATGGTGTTGTGTCACTTATCTCTTGAAAGTCTTTCAATGTAAAATCTATGTCTGCCGCTCTTGCTATTGCCAAGAAGTGCAATACCGCATTTGTGGATCCTCCCAGAATGGTTACCAAACGTACGGCATTTTCCAGCGATTTACGTGTAATGATATCACTTGGCTTGATGTCTTTTTCCAAAAGTGTTCGCATTGCCTCTCCTGCCTTGATAGATTCTTCCTTCTTGGCATCGCTCAACGCAGGGTTTGAAGAATTGAAGGGCAAACTCATTCCCAAGGCCTCAATTGCAGAGGCCATGGTGTTGGCCGTATACATTCCTCCACAAGCACCTGCTCCTGGGCAGGCCTTTTCAACAATGCTTTGATATTCTGTTTCCGTCATTGTTCCTGCCACCTTGCTACCCCAAGCTTCAAAAGCCGAAACGACATCTAGTTTCTTACCATTGTGACAACCTGAATCTATGGTGCCTCCATAAACTAGGACAGAGGGTCTGTCCAAACGAATCATCGCCATCAATGCACCTGGCATGTTCTTGTCGCAGCCTACCACCGTGATCAATCCATCATAGCTCATTGCCTGCACCACCGTTTCCATGGAATCTGCAATGATGTCTCTAGATGGCAATGAATATCGCATTCCCGGTGTCCCCATGGAGATACCATCGCTCACCCCTATGGTATTAAAGATCAACCCTATTACGTCTTCGTTTTTTGTTCCTTGTTTGGCAAGTTTAGCCAAATCGTTCAAGTGCATGTTGCAAGGATTACCTTCATACCCTGTACTTGCAATTCCGATTATTGGCTTGTAAAAATCCTCATTCGTCAACCCGATGGCATGTAACATTGCTTGCGCTGCAGGTTGTGTTGGATCTTGTGTAACTGTTTTACTGTATTTATTTAATTCCATTAGTTTGCTGGTTCAAAAAAATTAGCTTTATGTTGTTTTACCAAGTTTTGGTAATGTTTTGAAAAAATGTATCCTATGGTTTCTTCCCAAGCTTTTTTAAAGCCATGTCCATCCAATGACTCTATCGGTGCCACTTCTGCTGCCGTCCCTGTAAAGAATGCTCCATCTGCACCATAAACGTCACTTGGTACAAAATGTCTTTCGACAATGACGTAGCCCAGTTCCTCTGCTATTTCAAAAACGGTTTGTCTTGTTATGCCAGACAGGATGTTACCCAAAGGACAAGTGTACAACACACCATCTTTTTCATAGAAGAAATTAGCTCCTGGACCTTCTGCCACAAAACCTTGAGCATCTAGCAACAATGCTTCATCATAGCCCTCCTGCTTTGCTTCTCGGGTCGCCAATATGGAATTGGTATAATGTCCTACTACCTTGGCTTGTATGTGAGTTGATTTGGGGTTGGGTCTTTGGTAGCTTGAAGTCATCAATCTCACCTTGTCGTCCCCTAGGTATTTGTCCCAAGACCAAGCACACAATAGCAAATGGGATTCTTCTGCCGGTATCAAAGTCATTTGTTCTCCTTGATATAGCAAGGGTCTTATGTAGGCATCTTCCATATTGTTTTTTTGCAACAACTCATGGGTCAAAGCAATTAATTCCTCCACGGTGTAATTGCACGGAATGTGCATCACCTTTGCCGAGTACAACAAACGTTCGTAATGTTCCTTGGCTTTGAAGACGTGCGCTCCACTTTCTGTCTTATAAGAGCGAATGCCTTCGAAAACGCCATTTCCATAGTGCAACGTTTGCACATACAAACCTGTAGTTGCTTCTACTGCAGGTATCCAATTTCCATCTAGATATACTATTGTGTCTTGGTTGTAATACATAATTTTTTGTTTACATGTTCAAAATTAATTGACGCTATGATAACATCTGCGTCATTTATATTGTTTTAATTTAATTCAGATTCAACGTTTTACATTCAATCAATTGACATACAGCTATTTGAGTCTAAATATTTACTATGCCCATCTTATTAATTAGTTGTACGAAAAAAGCCTGCATCTATCGAGATACAGGCTTTTTTTCATACATAAAGATCTGTATCGACTCAAGACGAATCAATAATGACGTTTACCATGACAATAATACTTGTTAAATTCATAATTGCATTGAATGAAAAAAGCCTTCCGTTTCCAGAAGGCTTTTTAAAAATCTTATTTATTTTAATTTATAGCACTTCCTTATCCTTGTGAAATAATCACAATGACGATGATGGAAATGATATTGACTAATTGTTTTTTCATTTAATAATTCAAATATTATAAAATATTTTCAATTTTCATACATTTATGTTATAAATATTGAAATAAATTCGATTTTTCATCAAAAACACCATAATTACTTTATCATTATTTTTATCATGTTTCCTGAATCTTCTTCTCCCAACCTTACTTTCAACAGATAGAACCCTGTAGACAATTGTCCATTGAAATCTATGATTTTTACTTGCTCTGAGCCTTTTTCTTCTTTTTTCTCATAGACTTTTGTTCCTGTAATATCATAAAGTTCGATATGCACTTCTCCCTTTTCCGAGGATTTGAAGTCTATGTTCAATCTTCCATCTGTTACAGGGTTAGGATAGACTTCCATGACATTGTTCAAGGTTGAGACTTCTTCATCTACTATTTTTGTTTCCGTCTCTATCTTTGCACTTGCATTGTTGACATTTACGGTATAGTCTTCATATTCTCCATAGCTAACATCATTCGTTCCAGTATCACATGGATTGTTTTCCACATTGTAATACGAAACCAATATTCGCATCCGTGTCGAGCCATTGGTTGCCGATTGTGGAACAGCTATCGAGACATCTCCCACAAGGTTGGAAGTCTTGGTCAATGTGTAAGATTCTCCTGCATCCGCAAAGTCCCCGTCGATGTTCCAATCAAACCAAGCATATATCTCATCTGTCGAACCGCCTTGATAACCGATGATGTTCACTCTAAGGTTATGGCTCGATCCTGTGTTTACACTTGTCGATATTGCAGTAAAGTCATCATACCCCGTGGCATTTCTCGTCGAAGCATTGTCGATTCCTGCAAAAGCGACATTCGAAACGCCTTCTGGCCCACCATTTCCTGTTGCTGCACAATAACTTGTAGGTGGAGGCGTCGAATTCACAGTTATCTTTACATTGGAAGACGTGGTTGTCTCTCCATCATTGTCCGTGGCCTTTGCCGTTAATGTATAACTTCCCGAAGGCACATTGTTCCAATTGTAGTTGTATGGAGCAGAAGAGTCCTCTCCCAACTTCGCATTGCCATTGAAGAACTCAACCTTTGAAATGGTGCCATCGCTATCTGCTGCCACAGCTCCTATCGCAATGTTGTCTCCTGAACTAAAGGTATCTCCATCATTGGGAGACGTCATGCTTACCGTTGGAGCCTCGTTTGGAATCGTGATGCCTCCCACGTTTACACCGTAGTCCTCGACTTCTCCATAGGACACTGCTCCACATGGTACATTGGATGCTGCACCATATGCCACCCTTACACGCATTCTTGTCAATCCCGATGCTGCATTTTGCGGTATGCCGATCGTAGATTCTCCAGTAGTTCCATTGGTCTTGTTCAACAATACGTATTCTCCAACATCTGTAAAATCCCCATCCTTGTTCCAATCGAACCAAGCATAGATCTCGTTTGCGCTACCATCGTTATATCCGATTATGGTCACTTTCAAATTGTGACTCGTCCCTGTGCTCACACTGGCTATTTCACTGGAAAAATCCTCATATCCATCAGCATTCCTTACAGAGGAATTGTTTATTCCGGCAAAAGTGACATTGCTTATGCCTTCTACTCCATTGTTTCCAGAAGCTGCACAATAGGTCGGTGGAGGTGGTGTGCTTCCAGTCGTGGTTGCATTTGCCACATTGCTGGATGCCGACACGTTGCCTGCCGCGTCTTTTGCTCTTACGGAAAAGGCATAAGTCGTATTGCTTGTTAGCCCCGTTACCCCATAAGTCGTACCTGTAACCGTAGCCAACTTTGTGGTCGCCCTATATACATCATATCCTGTAACTCCAACATTATCGGTAGCTGCCGCCCAATTTAACGTCAATGTCGTTTCCCCTATGTTTGAGGCCACCAGATTGTTTGGGGCTGATGGTGCTTCCGTATCTGTTGGCACCGATCCTCCCACGGTAACCGTATAGTCCTCTACTTCCCCAATGCCAGTATCTACACCACAAGGGTCGGGTTCGAAGGTATAACCTGCACGCACACGCATCCTTAAACCAGTATTTACAACGGCATCGTTTGGAGGTGTCACACTAGCCACATAGGCCACGGCTCCTGACTTTTTGAGCACGACATCTTCCGTGTTCAAAAAATCGTTGTCGTCATACCAGTCTATCCAAACCATTACTTGGTTGGGACTCCATTGATTGTTGAGGGCTACAGTCAACTGCGTTGCTTGTCCTTTTTCCAAATTGGTACTTTGATTGGTAAAATCGTTGTACGGGCTATGCGTGCTTGTATTGTTTATGCTTCCGAATTCCACCTTGTTGATTTGCAATGTCTCACTTGTGGTCGAAGCTGCACATACTTCCGTAAACACTTCACAAGGCGCACATGAACCTCCACAATCTATTTTAATTTCGTCACCATTCTTTATGCCATCTTCACAAGTCGGAATGGCTTCATTTGACACAAATATACCATAGTCCTCCACTTCTCCAGTACCACTGGAACCACAAGGATTGTTATTATTGCTTCTGGATATCCTAAGTCGCAATCTCGAACCTCCCAATGTGGCATTTGTCGGTACATTGATGGAAACTTCCCCTACGGTCGTTCCATTGGCAATGACAACTTGCACTCGCTCATTGACATCATTGAAGTCTTTGTCTTGATTCCAATCGAACCAGGCATAAACCTCGTTGGTACTGTTTCCGGTGATTTGCACCTTTAGGTTGTAACTTTCTCCTCTCACCAACTTGACATAGTGATCCGTTTGGTTGTCATACCCTCCATCTGGCCTTGTATTGGTCGATCGGTCGATGTTGGCAAAGGTCACCCTTTTTATGTTGTCAGGTCCATAAGTCGCTCCAGCGGTACAATAGTCTTGTACATCGTCCGAAAACAGTTCCCCTGCCCTGATACTTGCATCGGGGGTTCCATTGATCCCGTATTCTTCTATCTCGAATTGAGTTCCATTGCTGCTCACCCGCATTCTAGCCCAACCGTAATGCATTCTACCTGATCGTCTTATTCGAACGCCGTAGTAGGCCGTCCTACCCCTCCAAGCCGTATAGGAATCAGAATCTATCATATGTTGTCCCCTACCATTGTGAAACTCCCTACCATTCTTCCATGAACTGTTGGGACCAATGATCACCCCTTGTGACAAAGGCGTCAATTCATAGTTGGCATTGGCGACGGCATCCCTTCTCCAAGTGATCAATTTCAATCCGGGAAACGTGTTGCCCGAGTTTGAACTTGGATAATTTTGAAATTGATATGTGGCACCTGCATTCGCAACCTGATTCCTTGGGGTTATGAGCATGAATTGTCCTGGAGGCGAAGAATAGGTTTGACCCAGATTGTATACTGGATGAGATATGTTGGTTCCGGTATAGGATTGACCCACCTTTTCCAAACTGAAATTAAAATCTTTCAATTCCACATTTGCTCCGGCACCTGCGTTGAATGCCCCGTCCAAAAATTCGAATTTGATGTTTCTTACTGCCAACCAGTCGCTACGACCTGAAACGTTCGGAGCCTGAAACACGCCATCCAACCTCAGTCTCACTTGGGTAGAACTTATGGCATCGACTTTCATTATCAATCCCTTCGGCACGTTTCCCACAGCATAGTGTACGCCTCTTTCCAAGCTTCCCGTCTTTGAGAACGTAGCACCTTCGAGATCGACGACGATTTGATTCTCTATGGTATTGTCGTTCTTCGCCCTTTCCAAGAACCGATCCGTGGAATATGTCAAATGTGGCCTTTCTATGCTTGCCAAAAGTCCTTGCCCCGGATCAGGATTCAAAGCCAAATTCATAATGTCCCCTTCTTCCCCATTGTAGGATACTCTAGCTTTGAGCCAACCATACACATAGGAATTGGTTGGCGTGGGCACCCTAATGGCGACATACCCCGTTTTATTGCGCCAAGCCGTATAATCAGGACTTGACAATACAGGAGGTGAATCTATGGAAAGTGTGGCCTTTTGAACCCAAGTTCCCGCAGAATTTGCATTTAAATTGCTGCCTTCGGAAAAATACTTCGCATTGATGGTATTGTTGTTGCATAAAACCTCAAATCCTTGTGCAAAATTGTCGATGGCAAGGATATTTCCATCATACACCTTCAATCTCGTTCTGAAGCTACCACCTATCACCAAAGAGTTGAATTTCGAATTGATGTCCGACACTACATTGGATCCTGAATACCCCATGCTCATGAATGGGGAATATGTCTCATAGTGTACCTCATAGCCATCCAGGAAATTCATCTTGAAAGTCCCAGACGTCGAATGTAGAGAAGCCACACCTCCCACAATGGAAGGATTCAACAACGTTATGGTTATCGTAGCAGAGTCACTTTCTTCATGATTGTATGCATTTCCCGTAAAGGAAAGAACGGCATTGTTGCTATCCAAGACGTTTATTGTCGGAGTTAAACCAGATGGAACTCCCGAGGCAGTAAAATGTGTCCCTAGTTGCAAATTTCCCGTCACGGAAAATTGCGCCCCTGCTATCGCTTTCAATCGCTTTGCGTTTTGTATTCCTCCATTGTTGTTGAAGTCTTCCAAGAATCCCAAGGACTTGTCAATTTCGCTATCGTCTTTGTCTTGGTAGGAAAACAATACCCTTGCTCCCAAATCTTGCTTCACTCCCGTTTCTATCAAATTGGCATCCGTCCAAAGTGTCTTCCTTGCATCATGATCCAAAAATGATTCCATGCGAACCACTTGCCCTTGTGTAAACATGGACTCGCAAGGATTGTAATCCATATGATTTTGATGATTTATCAATTGATTGAAACAGTTCGTGACTCCAGTTGCACAAGATTCACCCCCAGATTGGGAAGCCGTTCCTGCCAATGTAGGAGGGGTGTCTGCCACCTTGTCCCCATTGTCGTCTCCTGAGACGCAACCACCATTGAAAGTATGATGCAACCCCAACCAATGTCCAAACTCGTGCGTCAAAGACGATGCTGGAGGATTGTAGATCATATAGCGTCCATTGTACACCACCCTTGCCGTTCCTTCTTCCGACATGCCAGTAGATGGAAACCAAGCTATTCCTGATGATGTCGTACTACCAGCATTTATAACCAACTGAATGTGTACGTTCATGTACTTGAAATTGTCCCATGCGTACTTGGCTATTTCCGAATCGTTGGTACCATTCAAACCAAAGCCTTCCTTTGTCTCATGCCAAACGATGCCATTCGTGGTATTGCCATTTGGGTCAATTTGGGCCAGTTTGAACTCGATGTCCATTCCACCTTCGACATTCTGAAAAGCGGGATCCACAGCATCGTTGAACCCAGCAAAATCCGCATTGATCGCATTCATTGCTTGAAGCACCTTAGCCTCTGTAACATCTACATTTTCACCTCCAGTCAACGGCCATTGATTGCCATAGATGTGAAACACCACTGGAATGGTATATTTCTTTGCCACCTTGTTGTAATTCCCACTTTTAAGCAAAGCCTTCTGCTCTTGCACCTTCTTCTCAAAGGCATTCAGTTCTTCCTTTGCCTCGGGATGAGTGTCGTAATACGCTTTCTGGGTATCATTGAAAGGACAGCTTTCAGTCTCTTCCTGTGCATTGACCATTGCAAAGGCCATAAGCACAAACACCAATGTAGTTATTAGTCTCATAGTTAAATTAAGTTTAATTTATTGTTAATAAATTGTTAGTTACCTACAAAATTATCACTAATCACCTGTTACATATGGTTTTATATTATCCAAACGTTGTACTATCTTACTGTATAGTAAGTTTTTATCAGTAAAAAATATCAAAATCGAATATATTTTTAATTTTAATCATAAAAAAATACATTTATCTCATTTTTAAACCTTTTTCAATGTAAAATATTCATCACCCTATTTATCCTATAGTATAATAAGATAATTATGTTTTTAGAAAACTATCCAATCTAAATTTTGGAGACTGCCTCATACCAATCATTCTAAGATTTTCTCATTTGTATGACAACCTAAACTTCATGGCTTTTTATGGTTCAACAACATACAGGCACATAATATCCGACATATGCACAACCCTATTTCCAATTTCAACTTGCACCAAATTTTTCTCCTAAGACACAAAAAGTCACGTATTATGATTTATTGCGTCTCTATTCTTTTTTATGACCTATATAATTCCTTCCAGCATAAATTTTCAAACAACATCATTATCACCCAATAAAGACAACCTTATATGATTAAATCATTACACGTAAAAAACACATTCTATTTTTATCTTTTGCACTAATTAGCATCAAATTTGGCATCTCTATTCCATGGATACCGAAATGAATACTACTACGGTATCCGACTTTGATCATCCTATAGTACCTACACTAACCATAGACTCTTCTTTGGATTTCAATGGAACCTTTGTCTATTCTGAAGCTGAAGAATTGCTTGAAGTCACAAATACTTGCTATACGGAAACCTCCTGCGGATTTTTTGAAGATGAATGGACTACCTAGTAAATTTGGTATAAATTTCTAAGCGACTTTTCTGTTGTTATTAATTTTAATTTCCAATTCTTTTTCAGCAGGAGTTTTATAACCTATGGTAGAGTGTAATCTTTTATAATTATACCAATGTATATAATCATTAATCACGATTTTTGCTTCCAAAACACTTTTAAAATGATATCGATTAGTACATTCGTATTTTAGAGTTTTAAAAAACGATTCTGCCACAGCATTATCCCAGCAGTCCTAAGTTCAATTAGTAAGTGCAACATTTTAGGACAAATATCGGAAGCTAGCTT